>DDPN01000057.1 GCA_002342205.1 Chitinophagaceae bacterium UBA2467
TATGAAGATGAAGCTTACCGCACAGTAAGTGGTCAAAATTCTAATAACTCTATCCGTATTCCCAATGCATTCTTTGAGAAATTAGAAAAGGATGAGGATTGGGAATTGACAGGAAGAATGGACGGACGCGTCATGAAAAAAGTACCGGCGCGCGAGTTGTGGAATCAGATCGCTTATGCAGCATGGCGCTGTGCGGATCCTGGTACACAGTACAACACTACGATCAATGAATGGCATACTTGTCCAGAGGGTGGTCCTATCCGTGCGTCCAACCCTTGTTCTGAGTACATGTTCCTTGATAATACAGCATGTAACCTGGCTTCTGCCAACCTGATGAAGTTTTATGATTCTGCTACGAACACTTTTGATGTAGAAGGATATGAATACAATGTTCGTTTGTGGACTGTGGTGTTAGAGATCTCTGTATTGATGGCACAATTCCCTTCTAAAGAAGTTGCACAACTCAGCTATGAATATCGCACACTTGGTTTAGGATATGCTAACCTAGGTACCATGTTAATGGTGAGTGGTATTCCTTATGATAGCGAAGAAGCACGTGGTATCGCAGGTGCGATCACAGCGATCATGACAGGTATTTCTTATCGTACTTCTGCAGAGATGGCACAGTGCTTAGGTGCTTTCCCTCGCTACGAAGAAAACAAAGAGCACATGATGCGTGTAATGCGCAATCACCGCCTGGCTGCTTATGATGCTGATGAGTATGAGAAATTAAGCTTGAAACCACAGGGTATCAAAGCAAAGTACACGCCAGACTATTTATTGAAAGCTGCATGCAAAGCTTGGGATGAAGCTGTTGAATACGGAGAAAAGTATGGCTATCGCAACGCACAGGCTACTGTAATTGCTCCAACAGGTACAATCGGCTTAGTGATGGATTGCGATACTACAGGAGTAGAGCCTGATTTTGCTCTGGTGAAATTCAAAAAATTATCGGGTGGTGGATACTTCAAAATCATCAACCAATCTGTGCCTGTTGCCCTGAAAAATTTAGGGTACAGTGAAAAAGAAACGGATGCCATCATCAAATATGCTGTAGGTTCTGCAAGTTTTGCGGGTGCTCCTTTCATTAATCACCAGACTTTAAGTGAAAAAGGATTCATTGCCGACGAGATCAAGCGTCTAGACGCGGCAGCTCTCACTGCATTTGAAATAGGATTTGTATTTAACAAGTTCACTTTAGGCGAAGAGTGTTTGCAGCGCTTAGGATTTACACCTGAGCAGTACAATGACTTTGAATGGAGTTTGTTGGAAGCACTTGGATTCACCGATGAGCAGATTGAAGCTGCAAATGATTATGTGTGTGGAACCATGATGTTGGAGGGTGCACCTGGATTAAAAGAAGAGCACCTGCCAGTATTTGATTGTGCTAACAAGTGTGGCCAAAAAGGTCAGCGCTACATCCACGCACACGGCCACATCCGTATGATGGGTGCTACACAGCCTTTCATCAGTGGTGCGATCTCTAAAACCATCAACCTCCCCAATGAGGCATCAGTAGAAGAAATTGCAGATGCTTACTATATGAGTTGGAAATTGGGTCTTAAAGCAAACGCGTTATACAGAGATGGTTCTAAATTATCTCAACCGCTGAGCAATAAGAGCGATAAGAAAAAGAAAACAGATGATACTGCCACTGCAGAAGAGGCTTCTTTGGAATCAGCTTCTACCAATATTGTGGATCTGGGTCAGCTGACAGTGGAAGAGTTATTGGATGAAGTTCAAAAACGTGTACAAGCTTCTCCTGATACCAAGTTGAAACGCAAATTGGCAAAAATCGTTGAGCGTCGTACACTACCTGCTAAGCGTCGTGGATTTACGCAAAAAGCAAAAATCAGCGGGCAAGCGGTATTCCTTCGTACAGGCGAATATGCGGATGGCACTTTAGGTGAAATCTTCGTAGACATGGCCAAAGAAGGTGCTACGATGCGTAGTATGATGAACTGTTTCGCCATTGCAGTTTCTATAGGTCTTCAATATGGAGTACCCTTGGAAGAGTTTGTTGACAAGTTTGCCTTTACTCGCTTCGATCCTTCTGGATTTGTAGAGCACCCCAATATCAAAACAACAACTTCAATTGTTGACTTTATCTTCCGCGTGTTAGGTTACGAGTATTTGGGACGTACGGATTTAGTACACGTACTAGATAAGCCCGAGGTAATGAATACCGGTGCGGATGATTGGGATGAAGTGCCTTCTAATCCACTGGAGTATGCTAAGGAACCGGAATTGTCTAGCATTCGTATCACACCTGCACCCGGCGCTGCACAACCAGCAAAAGCTGCAGCACCGAAAGCGACTAAGGTTGAAAAAGTAGAAAGTGCCCTAGATGCAATGAATGCAGTGGCGAAAAATATGCAAAGTGATGCTCCTGCCTGTAATGTGTGTGGTAATATCATGATGCGTAGCGGCGCCTGCTACAAATGCAATAATTGTGGTAACCAGGGGGGATGTGGTTGATTAGCCCTCTTTGTTGATAATAGGTTTAAATCCCGTCTCTATTGGCGGGATTTTTTATTTTCCAAAGAAATTCTTTGCCATTCCCGCCAGCATCGGATACTTTTCGGTTACGTATTCTTTGAGAATCAATAAAACCTTTTTCGCTTGATCCTCAGTAATACCGGCTTCGTTTTTTAGTTTGTCGATGAGTTCTTGCATGGCTGTTAATTAAGCTACTTTGAGAAGATTGAATTTACTTTTGTCAAATTTTCTTTCTGCGTATTCGAGCGTAAGATGAAATTGCTTGGTGTTAGAAGAAGGAAGTTCATACATCGCATCAGTAAGAATGCTTTCAAAGATACTGCGAAGTCCTCTAGCGCCTAACTTGAACTCCATCGCTTTGTTGACCATAAAGTCTAACACAGCGTCTTCGATGGTGAGTTTAATATTCTCCATTTCAAACAACCGCGTGTATTGTTTGACCAAGGCATTTTTGGGCGTTGTGAGAATAGAACGAAGGGTAGGGGCATCCAGTGGATCTAAATGTGTGACTACAGGCAAACGGCCCAATAACTCAGGAATCAAGCCAAAGCCTTTTAGGTCTGTGGCATTTACGTAGCGTAAGAGATTCTTTTGTTTGTTCTCCTGTAACTCTTTGTCCACGTTGAACCCAATGGTATTGGATTGAACACGACGCCCGATAATCTTGTCGATGCCATCAAAAGCGCCACCACAGATAAATAAAATATTTTGTGTATTGATCTTAATCAGTTTTTGTTCCGGATGTTTTCTTCCGCCTTGTGGTGGAACTAAAACATCTGTGCCTTCCAGTAGTTTTAGCATACCCTGTTGTACGCCTTCGCCACTTACATCACGGGTGATAGAGGGATTGTCGCCCTTACGCGCAATCTTGTCAATCTCGTCAATATAAACGATTCCTCTTTCGGCAGCATTAACATCGTAATTACAAACCTGTAACAAGCGTGTTAAAATACTTTCTACGTCTTCTCCTACATATCCGGCTTCTGTAAATACAGTGGCGTCCACAATGGCAAAAGGAACATTGAGTAATCGTGCAATGCTTTTCGCAAGCAACGTTTTTCCTGTTCCGGTTTCTCCAACCATCACAATATTACTCTTCTCGATTTCAACGTCTCCTTCTTTATTCGCTTCTTGATTTTTCTGTTGTAAACGTTTGTAATGATTGTATACGGCAACGGACAATACTTTTTTTGCTTCGTCTTGACCAATTACATATTCGTCCAGAAAACGTTTGATCTCAACCGGCTTTTTTACGGTGAGTTTAAAAGATGCCTTTGTCTTTTCTTCTTTTGCAGTCAACTCTTGGTCAATAATCTCACGGGCATGCTCTACGCAGTTTTCGCAGATATGCCCTTCTTGCCCCGCAATGAGAATTTTTACCTCATCACGACTTCTGCCACAGAACGCACAATGCAGGGTGTTTTTTGCCATAAATTAAATTTTGTCAACCAGTTTATCGGCAATACCATATTCAATTGCTTGTTTGGCATCCATCCAATAATCACGGTCAAAGTCTTTCATGATTTGCTCAACGGTCTTTCCACAATTTTTAGCAAGAATTCCAGCCCCAATTTCTTTTACTCGACGGGTTTGCTCTGCCTGTATTTCAAGATCAGCGCTTACGCCACGAATAAATCCTCCTAAAGAGGGCTGGTGGATCATCACTTCTCCATGTGGATAGATATATCGCTTTCCTTTGACACCTCCACTAAGCAAAATGCTGCCCATAGAAGCGGCTAGTCCCATACAAATGGTGCTAACCGGACTGCTAATGAGTTGCATGGTGTCATAGATTACCATGCCACTGGTTACCACACCACCTGGACTATTGATAAAAAATTTGATCTCTTGACCGGGTTTGTCCGCTTCTAGTAATAATAATTTGCTGACAACATCCTTGGCGCTTTTGTCATCTACAACACCCCAGAGATATACAGCTCTTTTTTCAAAAAAATAGCGTTCTAGCTTTTTGCTGAATAGACCAATATCTGATTTGGGTTGTTCTTCCTTTTCTTCTTCGTCTTCCATTTTCCAATCGGAAAGACGATAATATTCGCTTTTCATACGTATTAATCTTTCTTTTGTTTACGGGGATTTGTTACTAACACTTCGTCTACCAATCCATATTCTTTGGCTTCGGCAGCGGTCATCCAGTTATCCCTGTCAAAATCTTTTTCGATCTGCTCAATTGATTTACCCGTGTGTGATTGCACTACTTCGTATAATTCCTTTTTTAATTTTCTGATCTCTTTGACGGTAATCTCAATATCACTCGCCTGTCCGCCAATCGCTCCACTAGGCTGGTGCATCATAATTCTAGAATGGCGAAGTGCTGCGCGTTTGCCTTTTGTTCCGGCTCCTAATAAAACACAAGCCATCGAGGCAGCCACTCCGATACAGATGGTTGCAATATCCGGACTCACATATTGCATCGTGTCATATACGCCTAAGCCGGCATATACACTACCACCTGGACTGTTGATGTACATATTAATATCGCGAGAGCGGTCTGCGGAATCTAAAAACAATAATTGGGCCGTAACGATATTGGCGATTTCATCATTGATAGGATAGCCTAAAAAAATGATCCGGTCCATCATTAATCGGCTGTATACATCCATCACAGCAACATTAAGGGAACGTTCTTCAATGATATTGGGCGTCATAGCAGTCACCAGGTGATTGGCATACTGGTGAAGTGTATTGCTAGAAATGCCCCGGTGCTTAACAGCGTACTTCTCAAACTCTGATCGGGTGCTCATATTTCCTGTTTTTTGAAAGGAATAGCAAATATCCGACCAAAAGACGGGTCAACAAAATTGGAGACAGGCTGTCAGGTGTGGTAAAAACCTGTTAATGATGGTGGTGCTGGTGCTCTTCAACCATTTTGGTAAAGGCTTCTGCATCAATATTCTTGTCAGCAGGCTTTAGTTGAGTAGCGCCCCATTCAAATAATTTCTGGGTTTGGATACGATGATAGGCGTCCTCTACAAACTTGCGATCCTTCATCATACGCTCTACATAATCATTAACCCAAGGTTGGTCATCTGCCAGGTTGGCTCCTCCCATGTAACTGAAAAGCTGATTTTTGGCAAAAGAGCGAAGATCCTGTGGATCCACTTGGATATTATTTTCGTTCACAATCTTCTCAGAAATCAGGGTCCACTTCAACTGTGTGTTGAATTTTGGATAGTCTGCTTCTACTTCTTCGTCTGTCTTTGGATTTTCGCCCTGCGTCTTTAACCAGTTTTTAAGAAAGGCTTCGGGGAACTCCATCTTTGTATTATCCAGCAGCTCATGATACAACTGATCATGCAACTGGTTGGTGGCTTGACCATCCCAATAGGCTTGAATTTCTTCTTTGATTTTGCCTCGAAACGCTTCGGTTGTTTTTACTTCTTTGCCTGGGTAAAGTTGCTCAAAAAACTCTTCGTTCAATTCGCGTTTTTCAAGAATGCCCACTTTTGTTAAAACGATATTGAAGTATTTATCAGCAGCGGCTGGATCATTTTTATCAAGCCCCAAATCACTAATGATCCATTCTCTTTCTTTTTCTTCAAAGGCCTCTTTTAAAGTGAGGGTTAATTGGTCTCCCACTTTTTTACCGGTCCAATTTTTTCGTTTTCCCTCTGTAAAATATTTGACGAGTAAAGAATTCTCTTTGGTAGCGCCTCCTTCTATTGGATTACCATTGGCATCGGCCTCTACAAAATTTACATTGATGACATTCTCTTCGGACTGAATAGATTCTTCGTCTTTCATATTGCCGTAGCGATTTTGTAAACGTGTTACTTCGCTGTCGATCATTTCTTCAGTCACATTTACCACATAGCGTGTGGTTTTTGCCTTTGCTAAATCAGGCATTTTGAACTCAGGCTTTAAGCCAATTTCAAAATGAAAAGTGTAGTCAAGAGGATTATTGACATCGAGTTGACTCATGTCTGTGTCAAGCGGTAACGGCTGTGCAAAAATTTGAATTTTTTCTTTTTGAATCCAGCCGATTATTTCACGATCAACCGTTTTGAGAACCTCGTCTGTGAAAAGAGAAGGTCCGTACATTTTTTTAATAAGACCTGCGGGAACCATGCCTTTACGAAAGCCTGGAATGTTGGCTTTACGACCATATTCCTTCAGTGATTTTTCAAAGGAAGGCAGGTAGTCGCTTTTTTCGAGTTTAACAGAAATCTTTTCGTGTAGTTTGCCCAGATTAGAGCGGGAGATGGTTGCCATAGAACTTATTAAGAGAGTAAAAGGTCCGGATGGAGGGACTCGAACCCCCACACCTTGCGGCATCAGATCCTAAGTCTGACGTGTCTACCAATTTCACCACATCCGGATAGCCCTCGCAAAGGGGACGCAAATGTAGGCCTTTTTTTACTTCCAAAAAGGCTAAAAACTCCTTTATGTAGAGTAAAAAAGCAATTTCTGTGGTTTTCTCTTGACAAAAACGGGGAAAAAACATAGATTTGAAAGGATCCTGTCCTACCAAACAACTGAAGATGAGAAAAACCCTGTCCGGGCTACTCCTGGTGTTATTAACACAGGTTATTTACGCCCAAAATCCTGCTACTACTTTTACGATTCCCAATCGCATTATTCAATTGCCTTGTGGAACATCCTGTACTCCTATTAATGTACAGGTCCCCCATATCAAACAAACAAGCAGTTACGTGGTGACGACCCCGGCCTATGTTCCGTTTGCATACACCACATCTACAGGTACTGTGGTAAGCTCCATATACATTGACGACACTTGGAGCCAGACGATTAATCTTCCTTTTAGCTTCTGTTTCTATAACAATAGTTTTTCCTCTTTGCTAATGGGATCGAACTCTGCCATCACTTTTGATGTAAGCCGTGCAGGAGCAGGAAGTGGATACTCTATTAGCAGTACGACGGGTGCCATTCCAAATACAGTCTATGCTCCTAACATGATCTTTGGTCCCTATCACGACATTGATCCAGGTCTTACTTCTGCCAATAAAAAAATTGAGTGGCGGATAGAAGGAACAGCACCCAAGCGCCGCTTTATTGCGAGTTATAATGACATGCCTTACTTCGGTTCAAGTTGTACGAGTCAGCGTGCCACGCATCAAATGGTTTTATATGAAGGAACCGGAATTGTGGAAGTATATATTCAGGATAAACCAATTTGTACAGGTTGGAATAGCGGACTCGCCATTTTGGGAATGCAAGATGCTACGCGCACACAAGCGATTGCCCCTACGGGTAAAAATGCTACTCAATGGGGTTCTACTGGAATGAATGAGTGTTACCGATTCATACCTTATGGATCCACTCCTCGTTTTAAATCTGCCAAATTATTGGTGAATGGTACACAGGTGGCTACTGCCGATACCTCTTCTGGATCTACTGCGGGTGTGTTGAATTTGAATTTCCCAAGTGTTTGCCCCACTGCTGATAGTACAGCATATGTTGTTCAGGTAACCTATGGCGATTGTAATAACCCGACAAACGATGTAAACTTTACAGATACTGTCTTTGTAAAAAAAGTTGGACCGAGTGCATCTGTGGCTAAAACTGATCCGAATTGTGCACCAAATGGAACCATCACAGTAACTGCACAAGGAGGTACCGCGCCTTACCAGTATAGTATTAATGGTGGAACAACTTGGCAATCTTCTAACACCTTCACGGGATTGGCTGGCGGAAACTATAACGTAGTAACCCGAAATCCTGTTACCACTTGTACAGCTACTACTGCAGTGACCATCACATTTACTAATACACTTTCACTAAGTGCTATAAATGGAACAAGTATTTGTTTTGGCAATTCTTTTACTCCTACTGTAACAACAAATGGTACTTCTTTTGCTTGGACTCCA
>DDPN01000163.1:0-7058 GCA_002342205.1 Chitinophagaceae bacterium UBA2467
GATTGTAGCCAATTCCGAGGTTTTCAGTTAGTGTATGCTGCATGGTAAATCTAAAATTGGGGGCCAATTTAGGTGTTCTGAAATTTTTTGTAGATAGTGCAGGAATGCCTGTGTGAAAAATCAATGATGTTTTGGGGATTAATCCTTTCTCCTCACAAATTGCAATTTTACCGCCAAGCTGAAGAGGGGATAGGCCAGTAATTGATTGACTACCTTTTTGGATAGTACTGGATTCTGTTATCAATCGAAATTCAAAGCCTGAACTAATGCCTAACNNCCTAACTTCCAAAGCGCAGTAGGGTGCACCCAGATTCGTTCAGAACTATATTTTTCATTGTTAAATCCGATCTCCGCCTGTAAATAACCTTTTCGAGTGATAGAGGGAGATTCTGTTTGATCCGGGCGATCTGTATCCATGCGCCCTGTTTTTTGTGCAAAACAATTTGACGTGTAGCTCAGAAAGTAAATAACTGCAATCAAAGTTATGCGCATCAACAAATTTATATAGTAACTTGTAAAAAATTGATGATTATGAAAACAGATAGAAGGAAGTTTATCAAAAGCGCAAGTGTATTAGGCTTAGTGGGTGCATTCACAGATCTTAAAGCTAATGAAGTAGTGGCGGGCTTTTCGGGTCATATAAGTGCCGCCGAAGATATTTCTTATTTGCAGCAACCGCTTCCTTATGCTTATACTGCATTAGAACCTTCAATTGATGCGTTGACAATGGAAATCCATTACACCAAACATGCAG
Source organism: Chitinophagaceae bacterium UBA2467 (assembly GCA_002342205.1). Taxonomy (GTDB): domain Bacteria; phylum Bacteroidota; class Bacteroidia; order Chitinophagales; family Chitinophagaceae; genus JJ008. The sequence continues at coordinate 755 of DDPN01000163.1, forward strand.
CAGGCTATACTAAAAATCTTTCTGATGCGTGTGTAGCTGAAAAAGTGAATACGGCAGTTCTTCCACTTACTAGTTTATTAGCATCTATTTCTTCGTACTCCGTAAAGATGCGAAATAATGCTGGCGGTCATTATAATCATGAATTTTTCTGGAAGAGTCTGTTTGCGCCAAAAGCAGACAATGCGCCAAAGGAGGAACTCTCCAGCGCTTTGCAAACTCATTTTGGATCTATCGAAAATTTTAAAAGTCAGTTTGAAGAGGCTGCTCGAAATAGATTTGGTAGCGGGTGGGCTTGGCTTGTCAAAACTCCTGATGGAAAATTAAAAGTTTGCTCTACACCCAATCAAGACAACCCCTTAATGGATGTTAGTGAATGTAAAGGTGTGCCCTTATTAGGGTTAGATGTGTGGGAACACGCCTATTATTTGAAATACCAGAATCGTCGCCCTGATTATATCAAAGCATGGTGGGCCCTGATTAATTGGGATGTGATTGAGCAGCGATACAAAAAAGCCTAAGCTTTTTCTTCCATATAGCTTTCTACAGGTTCACAAGTACAGATTAAATTTCTGTCTCCATGTGTATTGTTTACTCTTGACACAGAAGGCCAGAATTTATTTGTGGTCACGTAATACAATGGAAATGCTGCTTCCATCCTACTATATGCATGCGGCCATTCTTCAGCCATTACCGTAAGCTGAGTGTGTGGCGCATTTTTAAGCAGATTGTCTTTCTTGTCCGCCTTTCCTTCTTCGATGGCACGTATTTCATTACGAATGGCAATGAGTGCATCACAAAAGCGGTCTAATTCAGCTTTGTCCTCACTTTCTGTTGGCTCAATCATAATGGTACCTGCTACTGGAAAACTCATTGTAGGCGCGTGAAATCCGTAGTCCATCAAACGTTTTGCAACATCCTCTGCTTCGATCTCAGCCGTTTTTTTAAAGGGTCGCAGGTCAACTATAAACTCATGCGCACATTGGCCAGTATGATTCGTATAAAGGATATCATAGTGTCCAGAAAGTCTTGCTCGCATGTAATTCGCATTTAAAATAGCATACTCGGTAGCTGCTTTGAGTCCGTTGGCGCCTAACATGCGGATATATGCGTACGAAATCAATAGAATCATCGCAGATCCATAAGGAGCTGCTGAAACAGCATCGGAGGTTCCCTCGTTGACATGTCCGGGCAAGTAGGGTTTCAAGTGGGCTTTCACACAAATAGGACCCATGCCAGGGCCGCCCCCACCATGTGGAATTGCAAATGTTTTATGGAGATTAAGATGGCAGACATCTGCGCCGATAAGTCCTGGTGCAGTTAATCCTACCTGCGCATTCATATTGGCTCCATCCATATAAACCTGTCCACCATGTTCATGTACAATACCTGTAATCTCTTTAACCGTCTCTTCGTAAACGCCGTATGTGCTTGGATATGTGATCATTATGCCGGCTAATTCATTAGAATGTGCAATTGCTTTTTGACGTAAATCATCTAGGTCTACGTAGCCATTTTCTAAGGCCTTCACCACAACAACTTTCATTCCTGCCATCACAGCAGAAGCAGGGTTTGTACCATGTGCAGAAATAGGAATCAGCATTACATTTCGATGAGGATTACCCTGCGCTTGGTGGTAAGCTCTGATGGTTAAAAGTCCTGCATACTCACCTTGGGCACCACTATTGGGTTGCAAACTACAAGCATCAAATGCGGTGATATCACAGAGATAGTTGCTTAACTCTTGCATCATTTTGTGATAGCCCCCAGCTTGTGCTGCAGGTGCATATGGGTGAATGCTATTCCATTCAGGCCAGCTAAGCGGCATCATTTCTGTTGCTGCATTTAATTTCATGGTGCAGCTACCCAAAGAAATCATAGAGGTGTTCAGCGACAGATCTTTGTTTTCTAGTTGCTTGATGTAACGCATCATCTGACTCTCGCTTCGGCATGTATTAAATACAGACTGATTCAGAAAACCTGACGTTCGTTGCAAAGCGCTTGGCCAGTTTAGTTTGACTTCCTCTTTATCAAGGCTGAAAGAAACAGGATCTTTATCGTTCTCAAAGCAATTGATCAGTTCATACAAATCATTAACCTCTGTGGTTTCGTCAATGGAGAGACCAATTTGTGTTGTACTGATATAACGGAAATTGATCTTATGTTGGATTGCTTTTTTACGAATTTCTTCTAGACGATCGGTCTCTATCACCAACGTGTCAAAGAAATGGTTCGACGTAAGTTTGTAGCCCCTCTCTTGCAATGCAGCAGCAACAATTTGTGTCAATTGATGAACGCGCTGTGCAATTTTTTTCAATCCATCCGGACCATGATACACTGCATACATTGCCGCAATATTGGCAAGCAATGCCTGCGCTGTACAAATATTAGAGGTTGCTTTCTCCCTTTTAATATGCTGTTCACGGGTTTGCAATGCCATTCGAAGCGCACGCTTTCCCTTTGCATCTATACTGATTCCAATAATACGACCTGGAATACTTCTTTTGAATTCATCCTTTGTAGAGAAGAAGGCAGCATGGGGGCCTCCAAATCCAATAGGAACGCCAAAACGTTGGGCAGAACCTACTGCAGCGTCTGCTCCCAACTCACCTGGAGGCGTCAACAGGGTTAATGCAAGTAGATCTGTAGCCATCACTACATATCCGCCACTGTTGTGCACTGATTCTATGAATTGACGATAATCTTCAATCGATCCTTTATTGTTTGGATATTGTAAGATGGCTCCAAAATAAGTGTTGTCTATCGATGTATTTTTATAATCACCTTCTACTAATTCAATTTGTATGGGCAAGGCACGGGTACGGAGTAAATCCTTTGTTTGCGGGAAAACTTCTTGATCAACAAAAAAGCGAGGTCGTTCAATATGATCTTGTTTGTTGAGTGCATTAAAAAACATGGTCATCGCCTCTGATGCTGCTGTTGCCTCATCCAGTAAAGAAGCATTTGCAATAGGTAGGCCTGTGAGGTCGCTAACCATGGTTTGAAAATTCAACAAGCTTTCCAGTCTTCCTTGTGCAATTTCAGCCTGGTAAGGAGTGTATTGTGTATACCATCCTGGGTTTTCAAAAATATTACGGAGAATTACGGAAGGTGTAATTGTATTGTAATAACCCTGTCCGATGTATGTTTTCCAAAGTTGGTTTTCTTGACCGAGAGATCGGATGTGTGAAAGATATTGTTGTTCTGTCAAGGCACCTGGCACATCCAAAGATCTATTCATACGGATGGAAGCAGGCACCGTTTTATTAATCAAATCACTCAACTCCTTTTCGCCAATCGTCTCTAACATTTTTTTTGTGTGGGCAACCGATCCAATGTGTCGGTTATAGAACTCGCTCGCTTGTTGCTGTAAAATATCCATGATTATAAAAGGTTCGATTTGTCCGCAAAATTACGGGTAACTTGCTTTCTTTGTCCTATGGAAAATCCATTGTTGGTAAACTGGGAAAAGAAATCTCGCGAAAGGCAAAAGTTGTACAAGCAATTCTTGCAGCGGGTCTCAAAAAATGAAGTGTTGAGCCGCCAGCAGGATATTCATGAGGAGGCTTTCAACAAGGTTGATTGCCTAAGTTGTGCCAATTGTTGTAAGAACTACTCGCCACGTTTCAAAACCCCCGATATTAAGCGTATCAGCAAATTACTCGGGTTGCGTGAAGGGGTATTTATTGAAACTTATCTTAAAGAAGATGAAGATGGTGATTTTGTTTTGCAAACAGCGCCTTGCCCGTTTTTGGGTTCAGATAATTTTTGCTCCATTTACGAAGACCGTCCTTCCGATTGTCGCCGTTTTCCGTATACCGACGAAGATGTGTTGATTAAACGAGCATCCCTTACTATCAAAAACAGTAGTTTCTGCCCCATTACCTATTATACCCTTGAACGGTTGATGCAGGATATTCCTCAGCGTTAATATTCAAATTTCCGAAGGGTAGGGCTTTTGATCCATGTAAAAATGGAAATAGACAAAGTCATAATTCCTCCAAAAATTACTGAGGGTACCATTCCCATGGCAGTAGCCGCGACGCCGCTTTCAAATTGACCTAACTCATTGGAAGAGTTAATGAACATTGAATTGACGGCTGATACTCTTCCTCTCATTTCATCGGGAACAAAAATTTGTACCACAGTTCCTCTGATAATCATGCTGACCCCATCAAAAAGGCCAGATACCAGCAACGCAATAAAACTGAGCCAGAAGGACTGTGAAATTGCAAAAATCAAAATACAAAAGCCGAATCCACCCACAACAAAAATGAGTGTTCTTCCTTGCTTGCGTTTTAGAGGAAATCGGGTGAACCATGCTAAGGCCATAAAATTACCCAGGTACGTAGCTGCAACCAACCAGCCTAATCCCTGGGGTCCAACATGTAATATGTCATTAGCAAAAGCAGGTAATAGGGCGACTGCTCCACCAAATAAAATGGCAAACATGTCTAAGCTCATAGCACTCAATAGCGCTTTTTGATTCCAAACAAAATGTAATCCTTCTTTGACGCCCTCCCAGGTTTTTGAATTGCCTTGCCAGCTAACAGGTTTGGAGCTGATGCGTTGAAAAAGCAATAGTGCCAGTGTGGGCAATAGAATTACAGGAATAAATGAGATTGTGATATTGGTATACCCCATTAAAAGTCCTGCAAAAGCAGGACCAACCACTGCTGCTACCAACCAAACCATACTATTAATGGATGCCGCTTTCACTAAGCGTTCATTGGGTACAAGTTGAGCTAAGAACGCATTAAAGGCAGGACCAGAGTATGCTCGAACTGCACCGGTGCCAGCCATTAAAATATAAATTGCCCACTCTGCTATTTTATTAGAAAATTGGCTAGTAAACCAAAATGAGGTCACCAAACAAAGTCCCAACATTAGCAGTAGGTAAAGTCCCATGCATATAGAGAGCAGTTTTCGTTTATCACTACGGTCCACACGAACTCCAGCTGGTAGCGCCAGCGAAATGGCGGGAATTACTTCAGATAAACCTAACATTCCCAGGGCAAGCTTACTGCCTGTTAACTCATACAATCGCCATCCAAGTAACACGGGGGTCATGCGCAACCCCGCAATGAAAAGTACACGAGCAATAATGTAGGTAGTAAACTCTTGATTGATGATTTGATGCGTGAGACCGGGTATGGAAAGTCGGATTTTCATGTTAAATGAATGTAGTGTATTCCCTCGGTATAATCTTTATCTAATGCGTCGATAAGCGTTTGAAGATGCGAATCATTATTTAGAAAATCTGCTGAAGTAACATCTACAAATAGGGTTCGTAAGGATTGTTGCTTTAGATATTGTGTATAGGTTTCTTGAATTCGCTCCAGGTAGTCGTCGGATATACTTTGTTCGTACGATCGGTTTCTGGTTTTAATATTTGCTTGTAGTCTATCTACTGGCGCATGCAAATACACAAGCAGATCTGGCTGGATCAATTGCTGATGAATGATATCAAACAGTCGTTGATAAAGCCGAAACTCATCGGGTGGTAAGGTTACCTTGGCAAACAACAGACATTTTGTAAATAAGTAATCTGAGATAGTTGTTTGTTGAAAAAGATCCTGTTGTTGCAATAGCTCTTTGAGCTGTTTGAAACGCTCGGCCATAAAAAATAATTCAACAGGAAAAGCGTATTGTTCGGGTTGTTCGTAAAACTTGGGTAAAAAGGGGTTGTCTGCAAACTCCTCCAAGATAAGCCTGGCTTTGAAATGGCGACTTAATAACTGTGCGAGTGTGGTTTTACCAGCTCCGATATTTCCTTCTATGGTAATGAATTGATAACGCATCAAGAGCTGCAATATACAAAGGGTAGTTAGATGACTTTCAAGTGATTCAAATTTCTTGAATTTTAAGATACATTTGTAAGCATGTTTAAACAGCAAGAATCACCCTACAGTCAAAAAACAGCATTACTCGCGTTAGTCAAGGCTAGTTTTCGTGCCATTTTTTCTAACCCAAGTGCGCTGGTGTTTAGCGTAGCATTTCCCATATTATTTGTTTTGATTTTTGGGGCGTTTCGAGGGGATAAAGCAACAGTTTTTCAAGTAGTAATTGAAAAGGGGAGTGATACAACGCATCCAATTTATAAATCGATCATAGAGAGTCCGTTTGTTCGCATCATCCATATAGATGACGCTACTCAGTTGCGAAAAGAGTTAATTCGTGGAAAAATAACGGGTATTTTATCCATTCGTCGTCAAAGCAGTGATCCTTCATCTGCATCAATCGCGATTCAATTGAAGTCTACCTCTGCAAGTGCCAATACCTATGGGTCTTTTTTGCAGCAGTTAAA
>DDPN01000163.1:7089-11313 GCA_002342205.1 Chitinophagaceae bacterium UBA2467
CTTCCACCTGTAATTGAGCAGGTTCGTCCTTATAAGCCTATTGATTTTGTGTTGCCAGGTCAAATTGGTTTTTCCATTTTGTTTTCAACACTATTTGGAATTGCATTTACATTTTTTGGGTTGCGTGAGCAATTGGTATTAAAGCGATTCTTTGCTACGCCCGTTAATCGTATCAATATATTAATCGGGATTGGCGTAAGTCGACTTTTTTTTCAATTGATCAGCGTATCGGTATTAATCTTATTTGGACATTGGGCTATGGACTTTACCTTGGCTAATGGGTATGTCACTTTTTTTGAGTTGTTGGCGACAACTACTTTTATGCTTTTTCTATTAATGGGAGCAGGCTTGTTAATTAGCAGTTTAGCAAAAGTTGATTCTAATATCCCTTTATTGATTAACCTTTTTGCACTTCCGCAGATGATTCTTTCCGGTACATTTTTTCCAGTTGAAGTTTTTCCAGAATGGATTCAAGCTATCTGTAAAATACTTCCCTTGAAACATTTTAACGACGCGATTCGTAAAATTTCATTCGAGGGCTTGTCGCTTTTCGATTGCGGGACTGAGTTTTTTGTAATGGGTATATGGATGATTGCTATTTATTTTTTGACTAGTCGCTTAATCCGTTGGGAATAATGTAGTGGTATGAAAAGAGTGTTTTTTTTAGTGATTGGAAGCTTTGTTTTCTTCGCATTGTTGATAGTATTAGTCTCATTTGCTTTCCCTTCACATGTTCGTATTTCTCGTGCCATTGATTTGCAAGTGTCTAGCAAGCAGGCTCGTGTCACCTTGGGTGAACCAACTATTTTGTCTGAAGTTTTTGATGGCAGTTTTTTACCTACCTCGCAAACTATTACAGACAGTACGTTTCATGCGGAAGGAAATAAGGCCGCAGCCATTCAAATGGAAACTGGCTGGCAATTAATTGATGGGCGTTCAGAAACCTCCACGCTGCAATGGTATATTGATTTTTATTTCGACTGGTATCCCTGGGAGAAGTTTGCTAGCTTGCTTGTTGAGGCAAGATATGGCAGTGTATTAGAAAAAAAGTTACAAGTGCTCAAAACGCGTATTGAGGCTGCTCATTGAGTGTTTGATTTTTCAATGACTGCATCTTGTGTGTCTCGAAGCAATTTTAGGTTACGTTGGATGCCACTGAATTTTGTTCTTTGCAGTGGCGAATTGGCAAATATTTTTTTGAATGATTCCTCAGTCATTTCTTCCCACTCGGTTGCTTTCATTGTAAATAACACAGGTGTTACTTCTAAGGCAGCGGTGGAGTGAGGTTTACTAAAGCGATTCCAAGGGCAAACATCTTGACAAGTGTCACATCCAAATAACCAACCATCCAGCTGACCTTTTTTTAATTCGGAGCTAAGATGACTCTTCAGTTCAATGGTGTAATACGAAATGCATTTGCTCGCGTCAATTACTTTATCTGGTAGAATTGCATCTGTTGGACAGGCCTCAATGCAACGTGTACAGGTACCACAAAAGTCTTTTGCAAAAGGGTCGTCATATTCGAGTGAAAGATCTGTGATTAGTGTGGCGATAAAAAAAAATGATCCGGCGTTTTTGTGAATCAGATTTCCATTTTTGCCTACCCATCCTAAACCAGCTAATTGTGCCCAACTTCTTTCGAGCACAGGTGCAGAATCGACAAAACCTCTTCCTTGCACTTCTCCAATGGTTTCGCGGATTCGGTTAAGGAAAATGTTTAGTTTTTCTCTGATTACAATATGGTAATCTTGTCCGTAGGCGTATTTTGCGATTTTTGGTTGGTTAGGATCCATGACTTGGCTGGGGTAGTAATTCAGCAGTAATGTAATCACAGAACGAGCTCCTGGAACCAATTTGGTGGGGTCTATTCGCAGATCAAAATGATTTTCCATGTACTGCATGTGACCTTGGTATCCTTTTGAGAGCCAATTGTGTAATCTGCGCTCGTCTTCTTCAAGTTTTTTTGCAGCTGCAATGCCACAATAGTCGAAGCCAAGCTCGTGGGCCAAGGTTTTTACAAATTGGGTATGTTCGGCAGATGTCAAGCAGTAGTTTTAACTAACTGAGAAATTTTTGAATACTGCAAGAATAGCAGAAATGCAGACTGTTTTCTGACTTTCATGCAGTATTTCTTTGAGATACGTGACAAAGTTACTCTTTAGTGCGCTATCAGTATGACCTGAATGATTTTTGATGAGGTATGATTGTCCGTCATTATTAAACGGAAGGGCATAACAGTATATTTAACTTTAAAGCAAAGGACATGAACCTGAATAACTTTACCATAAAGGCTGCAGAGATTATCCAACAGGCGCAGCAATTGGCTTTCAATGGAAAATCTGCCTCTATTGAGCCTGTTCATATTTTAAAAGCGCTAATCGAAGCGGCTGATACACCCGTTGATTACTTGCTTAAGAAAAATAATGTGAGTGTGAATATTGTTTCATCCAAACTGGATGAGCTTCTTTCAAAAATTTCACCTTTTAGTGGGGAGCCTGCGCAGCAAATTAGTCGAGAGGCAAACTCAGTTATTTTAAGAGCTGGTGCAGCTATAAAGCTATTCAAAGACGAATTTGTTACTCCAGAGCACTTGTTGTTGGCGCTGGTACAAGGTGATGATTCGGCTGGTAAACTTTTAAAGAACGCTGGTCTTACGGAGAATGGATTAATTGCTGCTGTTAAGGAATTAAGAAAAGGAGAAAAAGTAACATCTTCAACCCAGTCTCAACAGTACAATGCGTTGTCTAAATATTCCAAAGATCTAAATGAACTGGCTCGCCAAGGAAAATTGGATCCTGTGATTGGGAGAGATGAGGAGATTAGAAGAACCTTGCATATTCTCTCAAGACGAACAAAAAATAATCCCATTTTAGTAGGAGAGCCAGGAGTTGGAAAAACTGCGATTGCCGAGGGGATTGCTCACCGTATTGTAAATGGCGACGTACCTGAAAATTTAAAGTCAAAGCGAATTTATGCCTTAGACATGGGGTTGTTGATTGCAGGCGCAAAGTACAAGGGAGAATTTGAGGAACGATTAAAAGCGGTTGTAAAAGAGGTAGCAGATTCTGAAGGTGAAATCATTTTGTTTATCGATGAAATACACACGCTAGTTGGAGCCGGCGGAGGTGAGGGAGCAATGGATGCTGCAAATATTCTTAAACCTGCGCTATCGCGTGGTGAATTGCGTGCGGTTGGGGCTACCACATTAAATGAGTTTCAAAAGTATTTTGAAAAGGATAAGGCACTAGAGCGTCGTTTTCAAAAAGTGATGATTGAAGAACCCTCGCTAGAGGATGCCATTTCAATTTTAAGAGGGTTGAAAGATCGTTATGAAACGCACCACCATGTTCGCATAAAAGATGAGGCAATCATTGCGGCCGTTGAGCTTTCGCAACGTTACATTACTGATCGGTTTTTGCCAGATAAAGCCATAGATCTGATTGATGAAAGTGCTGCCAAGTTGAGATTGGAAATGAACTCGATGCCCGAAGAACTGGATACTTTAGAGAGACAAATCCGTCAGCTGGAAATTGAAAGAGAAGCAATCAAGCGAGAAAATGATGAGCTAAAATTAAAAGAACTGAATACCGAGATTGCGAATGTTGCGGTACAAAGAGATACGTTGAAAGCAAAATGGGTGGCAGAAAAAGAGGTGGTAGACCAACTGCAAAAAGCCAAACTCACTGTGGAGCAGTTGAAGCAAGAAGCAGAGCGCGCCGAACGAGAAGGTAATTATGGAAGGGTGGCAGAGATTCGTTATGGCAAAATAAAAGAACAGGAAAATTTGATAACAAGTCTAAGTGATCAGTTGTCTCATGATACAGAAAAGCGACTCTTAAAAGAAGAGGTAGATGCTGAGGATATCGCTGAAGCTGTTGCAAAAGCTACAGGCATTCCGGTTGCTAAAATGATGCAAAGTGAAAAAGATCGTCTCTTGAATCTGGAAGATCAATTACACCAGCGTGTAGTAGGGCAGGACGAAGCGATTATAGCAGTTTCAGATGCCATTAGAAGAAGCCGAGCAGGACTTCAGGATCCTAAACGTCCCATTGGATCATTTATATTTTTAGGCACCACGGGTGTTGGTAAAACAGAATTAGCTCGTTCACTTGCCGATTTTTTATTTGACGACGAATCCATGATGACGAGAATTGATATGAGTGAGTATCAAGAAAAACACTCTGTCAGCAGATTAGTGGGGGCGCCTCCTGGTTATGTGGGTTA
>DDPN01000086.1 GCA_002342205.1 Chitinophagaceae bacterium UBA2467
GAAAGCTCATATTTCATTTCGAGTGCATGTCCAATAGTATGCCCAAAATTCAAAAGCTTTCGTTTTCCGTTTTCTTTTTCATCCAACCCCACTACTTTCATTTTCAATACAATATTTCGCTGAACAAGCAGATCGATGGCAGCTGTATTTCTTTGATAGTTGTCCAAGGTCTTTTTTTCAAGCTGTTGAAAAAGAGCACGGTCAAAACAAATAGCATGTTTGATAATTTCTGCAAAGCCATTTTGCCATTCAGCAAGAGGAAGTGTTCGCAGAAAGGAATAATCAATAAGAAGAAATGCAGGCTGCCGAATTGTACCAACCATGTTTTTGAATGTGCCGTGGTTGACACCATTTTTTCCCCCAACTGAGGCATCAACCATCGCGAGTAGTGTGGTAGGCACAAAACCAAATGACAACCCTCGCATATAAACAGACGCTACATAACCTGTTAAATCTGTAATAACTCCTCCTCCTACTCCAATGAGCATTGTACCTCGGTCTGCGCCCATCTCCAGCAGTTTTTCTATAATGGCATCTGCTGTAGCCTGAATCTTAAATTGTTCACCGTCTTTCAATACAATCACATTCCATCCAGCAAATTTTGGTTGGTGAAATTTGTAAACATGCTCATCCGTTAGTAAAACAGTAGATCGTTTGTCCACTAATTTTGAGAGGAACTTGAATTTGGCATTGAAATAAAAAGCGGTAGCAACCCCATCCACTTTAAATATTCTCTTTTTCACGTTACGACTTTTTTTGAAGTTGATCCAATACACTTTTTTGGTGCGTGATACTCTCCATATGAATAGCTGCCAAAAACTGTGTCAAAAAAGTTGTAGTAAGCCCCAACTGTTCAGACTTTTCAAGAACTCTTCGGGATAGTTCTTGCCACCGTGCTGTTTGAAGTATTGTTATTTGATGCTCCTTTTTATATTGACCAATTTTTTCAGCAACTCGCATTCTTCTGGATAAAATTTGTAACACTTCCTCATCATATTGATTGATTTCTCTTCGAAGAGCGTCTAAGGCGGTATGATATTGAGAGGAGGAGCTATCCACTTTTCTCCAAATAACTTTTTCAAAAATCTGCTGTAATTGCAATGGAGTCAATTGTTGTGCCGCATCACTCCATGCCTGATCAGGATCGCGATGACACTCGATCATAAGTCCATCACTACCCAAATCAATCGCGCGTTGAATTGTTTCAGGAATAATATCCCTACGTCCACAAATATGAGAGGGGTCTGTTAAGAACAATAGATCCGGATGGCGTAGATGCATTTCGATTGCTAATTGCCATAACGGATTATTGCGATAACCTGTTTCACCAAATGTGCTAAACCCTCTATGAATAAGCCCAATCAATTCAATTCCAGCTCCCGCAATTCGCTCTACAGCACCAGTCCAAAGATCCAGATCGGGGTTAATTGGATTTTTGATTAACACAGGAATTTTCACACCGCGAAGCGCATCTGCCAATTCTTGCACACTAAATGGATTGACAGTCGTGCGTGCCCCTATCCATAATACAGAAACATTATGTTTTAAAGCCTCTTCTACCTGTTTTGCATTGGCTACCTCAACAGTAGTGGGGAGACCAGTTTCGTTTGATACTTGCTCAAGCCAAGCTAAGCCTTTAGCACCAACGCCTTCAAACAATCCGGGCTTTGTTCTTGGTTTCCAAATCCCCGCACGTAATAGATCAATGCGATTAGTACTCTTTAATTGAAAAGCTGTTTCTCTAAGTTGATCTTCTGTTTCAGCACTACAAGGACCGCTTATGATAAAGGGCCGCTTTTGCCATAAAATTTGAAGTGATTCAGAAGAGGTTGCACTCATACGTCTATAGTGCAAAGGTAAAATTTAAACCTATCCCTATCGTTTTTTGGAAAAGCTGTTCTGGTCTGCATCATTCATACGAATTCTGCGGCCTTTGAAACTTTTCCCATCCAACGATTTGATCATTTTGGAAGCAGAGCGTTGCTCAATTTCTATCCAACTATTTTTTTCTTTCAAATCTACTTTTCCTAATACAGATTTTGGCAGCTCACTCATATCCAAGATAAATTGGAGTAAACTTGCCTTATAAAACCCATCTTTTGTTCCCAAATTGACAAATAAGCGTTGGTAGCCTCCACTTCCCTGTTGTCTGTTTCCACGTCCTTCTCTGCTTCCTTTTCCCTCTGCTCGGCCTTGACCTTGTGCTCCACTTAAATTTAGATCAGAGGCATTTTCATAATACCGGAGAAAACGATCAAATTCCAATGCAGCAACACGCTTTAAAATTTCTTCTTTACTCACATCCTGAAATTTTTCCCGAAGCATCGGCACATAGGTCTCATACTCGCCATGTGTAATATCTGCTTGAAGCAATTTGTCTGTAAAATGGAAAAACTGCTTCCGACAAACATCTTTTCCCGAAGGAATATCCATTCGATGAAAACGAGTACCGACTAAACGTTCAATTTGCTTTAACCGATACATTTCTTTTGGAGTCACGATTGATACGCATAACCCGCTACGGCCTGCTCTACCTGTACGACCACTCCTATGCGTGTACACTTCTGTATCATCAGGTAATTCATAATTAATTACGTGCGTAATATCTTTTACATCTATCCCACGCGCTGCAACATCAGTGGCTACTAATAATTTCAATACGCGCTCGCGAAAAGCACCCATCACTTTATCGCGTTGTGCTTGTGTTAAGTCACCATGAATTGCATCAATATCGTAACCCTCACGTGTTAACTTTTCTGCAATCTCTTGGGCATCTGCTTTGGTTCGAGCGAATACAATGCCAAACATTCCGGGATTGAAATCAATGATTCTTTTCAACACCTCGTACCGGTTGTGATGTTGCGTTTGATAAAACTGATGGTCAATGGCCGCATTTCCCTCGTTCACTTTACCAATCGTCACCTCAACAGGTGATTGCATATATTTTTTACTAACCTTACGAATTTCTGGAGGCATTGTTGCACTAAACAGCCAAGTGCTTTCTCGTTTAGGAGTATTCTGAAGTATAAACTCAATATCCTCCTGAAAACCCATATTCAACATTTCATCTGCTTCGTCTAACACCACATATTC
>DDPN01000004.1:0-7981 GCA_002342205.1 Chitinophagaceae bacterium UBA2467
TAAAAAAACTAATCCCCTATCTGGTGTTTAACATTGATAGCAGTCGTAAGAAATAAAAAAGCCTGCCCCTTTGGAGGACAGGCTTTGAAATGTAATTGATCAATTAAGCGATCTCTACTTCAGCACCTGCTTCTTTCAACTTAGCAGCAATTTCTTCTGCTTCAGCCTTAGAAACGTTTTCTTTTACAGTCTTAGGTGCTCCGTCTACCATGTCCTTCGCTTCTTTCAGTCCAAGACCAGTAAGATCTTTCACCACTTTTACAACATTGAGCTTAGAAGCTCCACCGCTCTTCAATATTACATTGAATGCAGTTTTTTCTTCAGCAGCAGCAGCGCCACCACCTTCTCCACCACCTGCAACAACTACTGCAGCAGCAGCGGGTTCAATTCCGTACTCATTTTTCAGAACATCAGCGAGTTCCTGAACTTCTTTCACGGTCAAAGCCACTAGACTTTCCGCGAGTGCTTTTACATCAGCCATTTGATTTTAATTTTTACCGTTTTCACTGCTTTGTAGCTCCAACGGCGGTTTTAAAAAAATTTGCCTTAATTCATTCCTTTCGGAAAACCCTCAGGCCTGGGCTTTATTATTCGTACTCTTACGATAATCAGATTTACTCAGCAGAAGCTGCAGCCTGCTTTTCGTGATGCTGTAATAAACCAGCCAATACACGCTTTGCAGGAGATTGCAACAATCCAATCACCTCGCCAATCAATTCGTTCTTCGTCTTGATCTTTGTTAAGGCCACCAATTGGTTATCGCCACTGTACACATCTCCATTGATGAAAGCTGCTTTTAAAACAGGCTTGTCTCCATTGCTTTCTTTACGGAAAGAAGAGATGATTAGAGCTGGCTCTTTTGGATTTTCTGAAAAAAGAAGTGCAGTCACTTTGTGTAATGAATCATACATTCCTGCATATTTCTCATTATCCAAAGATTCAAGCGCTTTTTTAATCAATGTGTTTTTAGCCACTTTCATCTCTACTTGTTTATTGAAACAAGCACGACGAAGTTTGCCAACCTGCTCTACAGTTAATGATTCAGTATCGGTTACATAGAAGTTATTGTACTGAGAGAATTTTCCCTTCAGTACTTCGATCACTTCGTTTTTTTGCTCTTTAGTCATTTTATTGAGATTTGACTTGGTAGATTAGTTTAATAGGATCAGTTGATGAAAGCTTTGGTGTCAATTGCAATACCAGGGCTCATGGTAGATGCCATACTGATTCCTTTCAAGTAGGTTCCTTTTGAAGAAGAAGGCTTTGCTTTCATAATTGCATTCAACAACTCCTGGCTGTTTTCTGCAATCTTCTCAGGCGTAAAGCTCACACGACCAATTGATGCGTGAACAATTCCTACTTTATCAACTTTGAAAGCGATTTTACCACCTTTTACATCGTTAACAGCAGCAGCAACATCATTAGTTACTGTACCTGTTTTAGGATTGGGCATCAGGTTACGAGGACCCAACACCTTTCCGAGTTTACCAATCTTAGGCATTACGCTGGGTGTAGCAACGATTACATCGACATCAACCCAACCGCCTTCAATTTTAGTAACATACTCATCTAATCCTACAAAATCAGCACCAGCTGCTTTTGCTTCTGCTTCTTTATCAGGTGTGCAAAGCACAAGAACCTTCTTTGTTTTACCAGTACCGTGAGGAAGAGTTACAGTTCCGCGGATTGCTTGGTCAGCTTTCTTTGGATCAACTCCTAAACGGATATGTAAATCAACAGAAGCATCAAACTTGCAAGTGGTTATTGTTTTAACCAATGCAGACGCCTCTTTTAAAGAGTATGATTTATTGGCATCAACTTTTGTGTTGGCCACTTTTCTTTTCTTACTTACGAATGCCATGATTCAGTTCTTTTAATTGACAATTAATTTTCCCAGGGAGCTTTTCCGTCTACATTCAAGCCCATGCTTCTTGCTGTTCCGGCAACCATTTTCATAGCGCTTTCAACAGTGAAACAATTCAAATCAGGCATTTTGTCTTCAGCAATCACCTTGATCTGATCCCAGGTTACTTTACCAACCTTTGAACGGTTGCTTTCTTTTGAACCCTTCTGAATCTTAGCTGCTTCCATTAATTGAATGGCAGCAGGAGGTGTTTTGATGACAAAATCAAAACTCTTGTCTGAATAAACGGTGATTAATACGGGGAGAACTTTCCCTTGTTTGTCCTGCGTTCTAGCGTTGAACTGTTTGCAGAACTCCATAATGTTGATCCCTTTGGAACCTAATGCAGGTCCAATTGGAGGTGCGGGGTTGGCCTGGCCACCCTTGCACTGTAGCTTTACAAAGCCGGATACTTCCTTTGCCATGTCTTACAATTTATTGGTTCAAGCGTATCATCTAGTGATACTCCCAAAATCCTCGAAAAAAGAACTAATTGGGGCGGCAAAGTTAGGGAGCCACCCTTGATTTTCAATGATTTCTTTCCCTTTTTTTACTCCCTCCTACTTCGCTGATTATCAGGATATAAAAAAGCCCCCAGTAAGGGGGCTTCTAAATTCTTGAAGTTTTAGCTAAGTTTTTCCACCTGCATATAACTTAACTCCACAGGGGTAGAACGACCAAATATCTTTACGGTAACTTTTAGCTTCTTCTTTTCATCGTTCACTTCTTCGATAATACCATTAAAGTCATTGAAAGGACCTTCAATGATCTTGATGGTTTCACCGACAATGTAAGGCTCCATCATACTGATGCCTCCAACCTCACTCATTTCATCCATCTTACCTAGCATCTTATTCACTTCTGCTTTACGAAGTGCGATTGGATTATCCTTTCCAAGAAAATGAATAACGTTAGTAGTATTCTTGATTACATCTCTCAAATCATCACTGAGTTTTCCATCAAGAATTTCAATCATCACATAACCTGGATAGTAATTTCTTTCGCGCATCACTTTCTTTCCAGAGGCAACCTTATAAACTTTTTCAACAGGCAAAAAAACCTGTTTCACTTGCTCGCTCCAGCCACCGCGACTAATTTCTTTATCCAAATATTCCTTAACCTTTTTTTCCTTTCCGCTGATCACTCGTAGCACGTACCACTTGGTATCTGCCTGAGGAGTCACCGTATTGGTTGTTGTAACTGCTTCCATTAGAAAAGTTGTTTGTAAATGAAACGTAATCCGTTACCCGTTGCAAAATCCATTAGCAACACGATAAAAGTTATAACCAATGTGGCAGCAAGCACAATCATAGTTGACTGCTGTAATTGCAACCAAGTTGGCCAGGTCACTTTTTCAGTTAGCTCCCTGAAACTTTCCTTTACATAAGAGGTGATCTTGTTCATATGATCCGTTTTGCACGGGCAGAGAGATTCGAACTCCCATCAACGGTTTTGGAGACCGCTATTCTGCCATTGAACTATGCCCGTAAGAATCAAAAGTCACCGGCTGTTCGGAAAAACCCTGACAACCAATGACTTTTGAATATACAAATATAAGCGATTACTTCAGGATCTCGGTCACTTGTCCTGCACCTACAGTGCGGCCACCCTCACGGATAGCGAACTTAAGACCTTTCTCCATCGCAATTGGCTGAATCAACTTAACAGTAAGCGTAGTGTTATCACCAGGCATTACCATTTCAGTTCCAGCTGGTAACTCTACTTCACCAGTAACGTCAGTGGTACGGAAGTAGAATTGAGGACGGTATTTTTGGAAGAATGGAGTGTGACGTCCACCTTCTTCTTTGCTCAATACGTAAACCTCAGCTTTGAACTCAGTGTGTGGAGTGATAGAACCAGGCTTCACGATAACCATACCGCGACGGATCTGTGTTTTCTCAATACCACGGAGCAATAAACCGGCGTTGTCTCCAGCTTCTCCTTCGTCAAGAAGTTTACGGAACATCTCAACTCCAGTAACTGTAGAAGTCAGAGGATCTGGAATCAAACCTACGATCTCAACAGACTCACCAACCTTGATACGACCACGCTCAATACGACCAGTAGCAACTGTACCACGACCAGTGATTGAGAATACGTCCTCAACAGACATTAGGAATGGCTGATCAACTGGACGAGGAGGAAGAGGAATATAGCTATCAACAGCAGCCATCAGTTCATCTACTTGCTTAACAGCAGCAGCATCACCTTCAAGCGCCTTGATTGCAGAACCCTTGATGATTGGTGTGTTAGCACCATCAAAACCGTAGAAAGTCAGAAGATCACGGATTTCCATTTCAACTAGATCCAATAATTCAGGATCATCAACAAGGTCAACCTTGTTCATGAACACAACGATCTTAGGTACACCTACCTGACGAGCCAAAAGGATGTGCTCTTTTGTTTGAGGCATTGGACCATCAGTAGCAGCTACTACAAGAATAGCACCGTCCATCTGAGCAGCACCAGTGATCATATTTTTTACATAGTCAGCGTGACCAGGACAGTCAACGTGAGCATAGTGACGGTTGTCCGTTTGATACTCTACGTGAGCTGTGTTGATGGTGATACCACGCTCTTTTTCTTCAGGAGCAGCATCGATCTCATCATACTTCTTGGCCTGGGCCATACCTTTTGCAGCCAAAATAGTAGTAATGGCAGCAGTCAGGGTAGTTTTACCATGGTCGATGTGTCCAATGGTACCTACGTTAACGTGGGGTTTGTCCCGCTTAAAGGTCTCTTTTGACATTTTTATCGGTTTTTAGGTTGTGTTTTACAATTTATAATTACTACGTTCTTTCAAATTCTTTGAGCCGTTGATGAGAATTGAACTCACGACCTCTTCCTTACCAAGGAAGTGCTCTACCACTGAGCTACAACGGCTGGTATAGCCTTAGAGCCAACTTCCGACGGTCCAATTGGAGCGGGAGACCGGGCTCGAACCGGCCACCTGAAGCTTGGAAGGCTACCGCTCTACCAAATGAGCTACTCCCGCTAGTGATGATCCTGTGAATGGACCGCCGTGTATTTCAATTCTACATCAATTCTATCTCGGCAAATTCATTGTTCTTGTAACAACGAATCATTTGTGGGCAAGGATGGATTCGAACCACCGAACTCCGAAGAGGACAGATTTACAGTCTGTTGCCGTTGGCCACTTGGCTACTTGCCCGCCCTGAGCCACCTGCCAGAATCGAACTGGCGACCTACTGATTACAAATCAGTTGCTCTACCAGCTGAGCTAAGGTGGCTTATGGTTGCAGCCAATTGCTGGATTAATTGGCAAACCGAACCTAACTGGGTCTTTCACAGTCGATCCGGGCAATAAAGAACTACCCCAAATTTTTGGGAAGGCAAAGGTAAGGGAATTTGGAAATTGGAAAAATTTTAAGACTATTTTTTAGCCTTAAAATCCAATAAAAACCAGCACTTCAGCAAATGTGAAAGCGTTAGGACATCATTCTGTCTTTTTTTCGCTTCATTTTTGTCACCAATGAAGCGAACGCTTCTTCAAAGGAAAGCTCAAAACTCTTGCTGGTTGTTTTGACAAAATAATCATAGCGGGGAACATGAACACGTATTTCCACCACTTTGTCTTTGATGTGATGTGCAGGATTATCCAGTTTAAGAAAGACCGAGATGTCTGTTATTCTTTTTTCAAACGAAGGAAGCTTGTCTACTTTTTTTCTGACAAGGTCAATAAGCCTTGTATCGGCATCAAAATGCACGGATTGGATTTTGATATTCATGGCTATAGGATTTAAACGTTAAGAACTGGTTTATCAATTTACTTCTTCCAGTTCTTAAAAGCAATCCCCATCCCTCAATTTGACAAGACTTTAACGCCTCGGATGCGCTTTCCGGTGCACCTCCTTAAGTTTCTCAATGGTATTGTGCGTATAAACTTGCGTAGCAGCCAAACTGCTATGACCTAACAACTCTTTTACTGCATTCAAATCTGCGCCATTATTCAATAGGTGTGTTGCAAAACTATGTCTTAATACGTGTGGACTTTTTTTCTGCACTGTTGTAGCGGCCCCTAACACCTGATTTACCAATTGCCAGGCATATCTTGGATAAAGCTTTTTGCCACTTTCAGTGAGGAGTAGATAAGACTCCGTAGATGTAAATTGATCTTGCTTTTTTTGAATATACTCTTTGATTAAAGCAATAAGATCGGCGTGTAGCGGAATGATTCGCTCTTTGTTTCCCTTTCCTAACACTTTTAATTGAGAACGAGATAACTCTAGCTGTTCTTCTTTCAAATTAATTAGTTCACTAAGACGCATCCCTGTGTAGTAGAAAAGTGTAACCAATAAGCGAGCATTAAATCCCTTCCAATCTTCGGAAGCGATGGCCAGTGTTTGCCCCATTTGAGCGGCCTCCTCTTCACGTATAAACACCGGTAGAGATTTTGAAATCTTAGGAGAGGATATCTGAACCAGTGGATTTTTCTCCACCACCCCTTTTCGGAGTAAGAATTTGTAAAAGGATTTTAATGCAGAAATTTTTCGAACAATAGATCTGGAACTAATTCCACTGGCTCGTAATGAAGCTAACCAACTTCTGATTTGAGAAGCATTCACTTCAGAAAGTTGATTAACTCCCATCTCACCAGCTAAATAAGTTGACCAATCGGACAAGTCTTTTTTATACGCCAATTGGGTATGAGGAGATAAACGTCTCTCATATTTTAATTGATCCAAAAATAGAAGCAGCTGATTATCGATGCTGGTTTCTTTAGACATGAATTTAAAGCTACAACTTGTTGAGAAGTGTGCGCATAAAAAAACCTGCAGAGGAACTGCAGGTTTGAATAATATGAAGTTGGGAGAAGGATTAACCTTCGATTTTTCCGCTCGCCAATTGTTGCTTATAGATAGCTTTCAGGATCTCTCCGCGACGCTTTACAGAAGGCTTTGTATAGCTCTGACGCTCACGCAGTTGAATCAATGTCTTCGACTTCTCAAATTTCTTTTTATACTTTTTGAGGGCCTTGTCAATGTTTTCGCAATCCTTGGAATCAATAATTAACATAAAATATACCTCCTTTAATGGAGGGGCAAAGGTAAGGGAAAAAACAAATCAAAAAAACTAATCTATCTTCTGTCCTTTTAACGCACCGGAAACGGCCTGATCCATGGCTCTTTCTGCATAAGGCCGACTAATATCATTCAAGGCCTCCATCCGCTCACGTATCAGGTCTTTATCATCCATGGTAAGCGCTAACTGTAAAGACTGCATGGCTGCTGCGGTATCGAGCATTTCCGCAGGCGTCAGTAATGAATTATTCTTGGCGATAAACTTCTCGGTTGTATGGAGCAGCTGCTCCCCTTCGGTTCTTGCTTCTACTAATGCTCTTTTTTGAATATCATCTTTTGCATGCGTGATACTTTCCAATAGCAAACGCTCCACCTCCTGGTCTGACAATCCATATTGAGGTTTAATTTCAATATGCTGCTCTACGCCGCTTCTGATTTCGCGTGCTTTCACCGTTAAGATTCCATCAGTATTGATTAAAAAACTCACTTCTACTTTTGGAAAACCAGCAGGCATTCCCGGAATACCTGTCAGATTAAATTCACCCAACTTTCGATTATCCTGCACCATATCTCGTTCGCCCTGAAAAACCGAAATACGCATACTTCCCTGACCGTCCCTTTGTGTGGTGTATTGACGACCCACTTTAAATGGAATCTTTGTGTTACGTGGAATGAGTACATCCATCAATCCTCCCATCGTCTCAATCCCCAATGAAAGTGGAGTAATGTCTAAAAGCAACAACTCTTTGTTATTACCCGCTAATATATCAGCCTGCACCGCAGCACCCAACGCTACAACTTCGTCAGGATTTAATGAATCATGTGCAGTTCTTCCAAAAAAATCACTGATTGTTTTTTTGATAAAAGGAATACGGGTAGAACCACCCACTAACACTACCTCGTCAATTGAGAGTGCAGACAATTTTGCATCAGAAAGAGCCTGCTGACAACACTGTAAAGTCTTTTGAACAATGGGCATCAATATCTTTTCAAATGTTGCGCGGGTAAGTGAAAAGGAATGACCCTCTACCATAAC
>DDPN01000004.1:8002-15484 GCA_002342205.1 Chitinophagaceae bacterium UBA2467
GCGATAGGATTGCAATAAACTTGCATTAGCTCGAAGTTGTTCAGACGTATGAACACCTTGTTCAAGCCAGTGATTTAAAATAGCTCGATCAATATCATCTCCTCCCAAATAGGTGTCACCATTGGTGGACAACACTTCAAAAATTCCATTAGAGATTTGTAAAATTGAAATATCGAATGTTCCACCACCCAAATCATATACCGCAATGGTCTTATCCATTCCTGGATCCGTTCCAATGCCATAGGCCAAGCTAGCAGCGGTGGGTTCATTAATGATTCGTAAAACATCCAGCCCTGCTAATTTACCTGCATCGCGAGTTGCCTGACGCTGCGCATCATTAAAATACGCAGGAACAGTAATGACTGCTTTTGTAACAGGTGTCTTGAGCATATGCTCAGCACGGTCTTTCAATTCCTTTAATATAAAAGCGGATAATTCGATTGGAGAAAAAAATTGTTGTCCCACCTGAACTTTTACAAGACTATCTCCACCCTCATCAATCACTTTGTAGGTAAAATGATCCTGATGACTCGCAACATCTTTATAGGATTTCCCCATGAGTCTCTTTACTGAAAAAAGAGTACGTGCTGGTTCGGTTTCTAAAAATGGACGAGCCGCCTCTCCTACTGTGATTTGTCCATGGTCTCCAAAATGTATAATAGATGGAACCAAGGAATATCCACTTACATCCTTTAATACAACAGGTTGCTTGGTGTCGGGATGCACCAATGCGACAAGACTGTTGGTTGTTCCTAAATCGATACCGACAATCATTTCGGGCTTCTGTAAGCTTCCTGTTGTTATGTTAATCCCTATTTTGGGCATATTGCTAAAATTGGCCGCAAAATTAACGCTAAATCAATCGACTGGTTCGAATTATTATCGATGCAGAATAATCTTTCCCTGCGCAAGTACCAACAATGATCCTTTTTTAACATAGGGAAGATTTTCGTCTGACGACCCTACAGAAACAAGTCGGCAGATATATGTTCCGCTTGACAACGCATGTCCTGCAGCATCTTTTCCGTTCCACTCAAACAACGAAACGTTTCGACCGAGTCGCAGCGGCCCTAACTCCTGGGCAGATACCTGACGAACCATTTGTCCTGCCTCATTAAAAATTTGCAATTGCACATCACTCGGAATTGAGTTACCCCACAGGTTGTATGCAATTTTTGTTGTACTTGAAAAAGGATTAGGATAAAACACAAGATCAAATCGAGGTGACGGAGCAGCCACTTTAAAAGTGATTCGGTAATCCAATGCACCCGCTTTATTTCCAGCACGGTCTTTTGCAGCAACGACCAACTCATAAAAACCGGTTTCAGTGAGATGTGGTCTCAATTGAGCTACAGCCTTATTGGGTAGACCGGCTCTTGTGCTAGCAAAAAATCGAAGTGTATCATTTGTATAATAGAAACGACGAAGCTGCCCGCTTGGATAGCGTAACCATACACTAAGCAGTGAAGTGTCATTTAATGGCAACCACTTTGAATCATCGTGAAGGGTCATCCTAATATCAGGATAATTAAGCACAGTTTCGCCATTGGTGATATGTCGACCATCAATGGTGACATCGAGTAAAGGCGCTACTTGATCGGGGCTCACATAAACATTTTTATAGGCGCTATTGTTAAAATAAAACTGTTCTACTTGTCCTGGTTGGGGATTTACTTCGAGCTGTAATAGATTAGTTCCCGAATTAGTTGCAGAGGGAATACTAACTTCAACCTGTACACTATCACCAGCAGGAAGAGGACGTAATTTGGGAAGTTCAATTTGCTGTTGTTGATTAGCCGCATTTGTAACAACAAGCTGAGCGCGCAAACTATCAAATGACTCTTCACTAACATTTCGGAATGCCATTTTCCATACGATCGGTTCTCCCTGCTCTACCGTATCTTTTATATAATGATATTGCGAAGGCGCCAATGCACCCTCGGGAGGTGCACGATGTAATAACTGCCATTGTGAAAGTTGATAAGGCGTATAGTAAGCAGTATCTATAGACTGTAACTCCAATTGCAAATAAGGAAACTGCTGCGCACTGATTGAAGCAAGAGAGGCCTGCATTTGAGGCGGCCGGATTCCTTGTAAAATAGTTACCAAGGCACCATTTTGATTGACGCCATTCAAGCGAAGTAAGACACTGTCTTTTAGCGGTGTCTCAAGGGTACCCTGCCAATTTAATTGCTGCCACTCTTTTGCAGGGCCAAACAATGGTGAGCGCACTGTTCCTAGTGTATCCTGTGTTATAATGTCGGTAGAGAAAAATAACTGATCATACAATCCGTTACTAAATGCAAAGCGAGGCGTGAATTCTTGTGCTCGATTTTTTCGATACACAAATGCAAATACTCGGTTCCTGTTAAATGAATCGATTGCAGTAAACCCTTGCGCTAATAGTCGGTGGTAAACCGTTTGTCCCGCTCCCAACCATTGCTGGTCATTTTTCCAATCCTGCGCGTAGGCATTAGCTGGATAATTCGTTTCCATGATATTTCGGACCACCACATAATATCCATCGGGGATACTATCCATAAATCCTACAATTCTTCTTCGAACGCCAGTGTCCGCAATGTTAAATTGAAAATTATAAGCAGCACCCACTGCTTGTGCCGCTGTTTGAACGCATACCGGATCACTTCCAAAACGACCGGGTTGACCGGGCTGTGCATTTACAATTGGTCGAAGGGTAACAGGATGTAACACATTAAACACTAAACGATTTCTTGCACATGCATACATAACAAGGTCGAGTCCGTTTAACCCTAAATAAAATCCCGCCAGTGCACTAGTAGCTGTAAAGAAAACACCATTTCGAATATTGAGATTATTCAAAGAGGTTCCAAATTTCCAACGACGAGAAAGTGAATCCAAACTCATTCCCGTTGATTCAGAAGACAAGTGTTGAAAATAGTGAGACTGGCTATAGCCACTTTGTGATCCAGCCAAGTATAAAAATGAAGACAAATTCCAGTTAGTTGGACTTCCACTAGTAAGGGGAGAAACTCTCCAGTAATAAACCGTGTTGTTTCTATAGATAACAGAAGGATTAAACTGAATTAATCCACCCACCGATTGAATAGTTTGTGTAAGCAGAAGCGGTGAATTAAATGCAGCAGTCGTGTCTAATTGAAATTGATACGAGCGAGTAGATGCAAATGGATTAGCAGTAGATGCGCTGTATGCAAAAGCCGATTTACCTACAATAGAAAATGGAACAGGATAAATAGGACGAAGGTCATCATCATAAACCAAGCAACTAACGGTGGCACAATTGTTATCCTCAACTAATTCAGGATAATTATTGTCGGGATCAATACATACTGTAATCCGATTTAATCCTTTATCCTTGTTTCCAGATAATGGAATTCGGTAAAGAAGTGAGTCTTGTGAATAAAGATTCACAAGGGTATCACGTTTCCACTCTACCGAACTTCCGTCTGCATAGGTTCGTTTGATGGAAAGTACAACAGGCCCTTGAACAGCCTTCCCCGTATTTTTTACGGTTACAGCGAGATTGAAAAACCCATTTGCTACAGACACAGGAGAGGGTTCCACTTTTAATTGTTGCGCCTGCATCAAAAAGTCTGGCTTCGGACTGCTTGCATAGAATCGTAATGCAGGATCCCCATTTAATGCGGTTTGCTCACAATGCACACGTGCTAAAAAATCAGCAGCGCCTGCGCTATTCATGGTTCGAATTAACGACGCATTGATAATATCGCCTACAATCCATCCATAATGCGAAGTACTTGCTGCTTTCAACATTTCTTCATTTTGCAATTCCAAATAACTCACAAGGCCGAGACTAGTAGAAGCAATGGTTGCAATACCTCCTCGTTGACTAGCCAGCACAAATTGTTCAGAAATTGTTTCCTTTTCAATCAACCTCGTCAAATTAAAATTGAAAAGATTTCCAGCTCTACAACCTAGCATGATATAGAATGGATACTTGCCGGCATTATTATATCCGGATGGCTGATCAAGATTATATTCAAGCGTATTAGCGGTAGAGTGA
Source organism: Chitinophagaceae bacterium UBA2467 (assembly GCA_002342205.1). Lineage (GTDB taxonomy): Bacteria > Bacteroidota > Bacteroidia > Chitinophagales > Chitinophagaceae > JJ008. Next base: position 12,027 of record DDPN01000004.1, read on the forward strand.
CCAAAATAGGTCATCATGCCAATCCCTTCTTCAAATAAACTATAAATCTGTGCGGAACTTAATTGCGCCACCGCAGCAGGACTCAATTTGCTAAAAGTATGAATACGTGCGCCATAAAATGGTTCTCGAAGTATAGAAGCAAATCGGTTCATTGAGTTTGTAATCGCATTACCTAACGATTCCTCTCCTACTCCAATGATATGTACTACATTTTTTGTCCAGGCTCTAGTGGATGAAGCAGAACTGTAATCGCGCAGCACTTGCTCTGTTTGCCTAATTTTTTCTAAATAAGTGAGTATCTCCTCTGCATTAACTACCGACAAACGTCCAATAGCTACACGAGGAGTCAACTCAACGCCTGGATCAACCGTAAGTAAAATATCAGATGCAGGTGAGCCAAACGTGGGCACAAAAGAAAGTTTATTTAAATCAGCGTTTCCTTCTAAACTTCTATCAATTGTATAGAGTACTCCTTTACCAATTAAAAAAACGGCTTTAAGCGGCTGCGTAAATCGATTACGTGCAAATCGAATGAAGTTTCTAATCGAGTTAGGATGTTTTTTAATTCCAAATGCAAATTGATCTTCCAACTGGTCTATAAAATAAATACGTGCTGCATATGACCCCCCTTCGGCAGAAGAACGAAAGGCCCGGTATTGTTCTAATGCATTTGTTCCAGATTGAGTGGTAGCTAATGCCGTATTGGAAATAATCAAATAATCACCCTGTTGACCCGTTTGCGTATAATCCACAAAATTTCTTTGTGTCAAATTGGTGACTATATTGGCAGAGGCAGCGTTGAACAACACTAATTTTCTTTCAATAGAAGAAGCTCCCACGTATACACGCACCTTCCCACTTGCATCCAATTGTGTTTGGTAGCGCTGCAAATTATTCAGGTCAACCAAAACGGGCGGCTGGTTATTATGCGTAAAACCGTCAATTTCTAAATACCTGCCCGCTGATGAAGCGGGTAATAGAAATTCAAATTGACTTGCCCCTCCAAAATGAAATCGCCGAGGGTAGGTTAGCTCTAGTTTGGCAATAGTTATTCTGTCGGTGGAAACAGATTGCTGCGGCGTTACATTGATATTTAATTCTCCTGTTGAAAAATGAGTGATAGCAACAGGCAAATCCCATCGAACAGCATCAAACTGTGCTACCGATTGATTGCTTAGCTCATTTGCACCTGCCCGTACAGAAACCATTCTATTATTAGGAGCATTTCCAGAAAAATTAATCTTTAAATTCCCTGCAGGTGATGCGGTGCCAACGTAGGGATATAAATTAGAAAATATAAGACTCCTGGATTGCCCGTTATATAGATCTGCCGAAGACCAACCTTCACCTGAGTCGAAGGCCGAGGAATAAATATAACTGCCCACTACTTGCGCATACCCTTCATTAATCCGCTCTCTAAAATAAATTCCCTGCTGATATAAAAAATAGGGTTCAGGAGTTGCATTTGCAGGAATAGTATTGGGCGTTGCCATTAACCGAAGGTGGGCAACAGAAGGATCCACTGCTAAAAAGTAACTGGCAGAATCAGTAAACAAACTCCATTCCTCATTGAGCTGATGTGTTGCAGTGCGATACAGAGACTGGTCCGGTTTTCCATCGTTGGCCTCTCCCCAAAACTCCAAGTAGCCATCTGTAGATAATGCACCTGTTGACTGCGTGGTATATAAAGGAACTTCCTTTCCATTGCGCCATAACACAAAATGTTGTGCAGAGGCCTGACCCAATCCTACTGCCGTTAATGTAGCCTGATTAATTCGGTATAAACCGTCTTGTGCAATTTTAAACTTGTAGTATGGCAATGAATAATTGATCCATTCATTTTGGTATTGCTGCGCTTCAGTTGTACCAGTCAGCAAACAAAACAGGAGTAGGAATAAGGTCTTACCAAAATAAAATAAGCTGCGCATGTTCTACTGTAAAGTTAAGGCCAGATGACCCGATTGTAAAAGCTGATTGTTACTTTTGCGAAAAGGGTACTTCTATGCAATTGTTAGATGAATTAAGCTGGAGAGGGATGATTCAGGACATTATGCCTGGTACAAGAGAACAGCTTGAAAAAGAAATGACTACGGGTTACATTGGTTTTGACCCTACCGCCGACAGTTTGCATATTGGAAGCCTGGTTCCCATATTACTTTTGGTTCACTTTCAACGGGCGGGACATAAACCCATTGCATTAGTGGGTGGCGCAACCGGAATGGTGGGTGATCCCAGCGGTAAAAGCGAGGAACGCAATTTATTAAATGAAGAGACACTCAATAGAAACATTACAGGCGTGAAGGCACAACTAGAACGTTTTTTACAGTTTGACTCCAGCCTTCCCAATGCTGCTGAGTTGGTTAACAATTACGACTGGTTCAAAGAAATCTCTTTTATTGATTTTTTACGAGATACAGGTAAGCATATCACCGTGAACTATATGATGGCTAAGGACAGTGTGAAAAAGAGAATTGAAGGAGAAACCGGAATCAGTTACACAGAGTTTGCTTATCAATTAATGCAGGGTTACGATTTTTATTGGCTCTACCAACATAAGAATTGCAAATTACAAATGGGTGGTAGTGACCAATGGGGAAACATGACTACCGGAACAGAACTTATACGAAGAAAATGTGCCGGAGAAGCTTTTGTTTTCACAAACCCTCTAATCACAAAAGCAGATGGTGGCAAGTTTGGAAAAACAGAATCGGGTAATGTGTGGTTAGATGCATCAAAAACCACTCCTTATCAATTTTATCAATTTTGGTTGAATGCCAGCGATGCAGATGCAGCAAAATGGATAAAGATTTTTACGTTCCTTCCTAAAGATGAAATTGAATCATTAGCAGCTGCTCACAACCAATCTCCCGGGGATCGTATCATTCAAAAAAAACTAGCTGAAGAGGTTACTCGATTTATACATGGTGAAGCGGAATTGCAAAAAGCAATTGAAACAACACAAAAACTTTTCAGCACGCAACAACAACCCATCGAATCGCTTTCTGCGGATGATCTTGAAGGAATGGAAGGCGTCATTAAAGTAGAGGTACCCTTTGCGCAAATCAAGGAAGGAATTGACGTGGTGAGTTTACTAGCCAATACAGGCATATTCCCCAGTAAAGGAGAAGCCCGCAAAACAATCCAAGGCGGCGGCGTAAGTATCAATAGAAAGAAGGTTGATTCCCCTACTCTTTCCCTTTCCCCCTCTGATTTGCTTCACGATCACTATTTACTGGTTCAAAAGGGAAAAAAACATTATTACTTGGTCAAGACGACTAATTCCTGAATTTTCAAATTCCATTTGGGGCAAAACACTGTACACCCTATTTTTGCACTCCCGTTTTTACGGGTAGGATTGACCCATGGTGTAACGGTAGCACTACAGATTTTGGTTCTGTCTGTTAAGGTTCGAATCCTTATGGGTCAACAAACAAAAAGTAAAACCCCTGCACTTGTGC
>DDPN01000119.1:0-7116 GCA_002342205.1 Chitinophagaceae bacterium UBA2467
TCTCCATCGTCTGCAACCCAACTCAATTACCCGCTAATCATTACACTTGGCGCGATGGAAGGTTTTTTGACAGGATTAGTAGGAGCCGGTGGAGGCTTTTTAATTATTCCTGCTTTAGTTCTATTTACACAATTACCGATGAAAGAAGCTATAGGAACATCTCTATTGATCATTGCAGCAAAATCATTGATTGGGTTTTTGGGAGACCTTTCGCATAGCGAAATGGATTGGTCGCTATTAGGTTTACTATCCGGAATTGCGATTCTTGGCATTTTGATCGGTAATAGATTGAGCAGAAAAATAGATGGCCAAAAGCTCAAAAAAGGATTTGCCTGGTTTGTACTGACGGTTGGTGTTTATATTTTAATAAGAGAGGGAGTCCGTAGTGTACATTAAAAGCTGATTGAAACCAAGGTCTTAAGAGTAGAATTGCCGAAATTTGCAGTTGACAGATTATTTAAAAATTGCAGACAATGAAAGTTGAACAGATTTATACAGGTTGCCTTGCACAAGGAGCCTATTATATTGAAAGTAATGGTGAAGCTGTTGTCATTGATCCACTTCGTGAAGTTGCTCCCTATATTCAGAAGGCTGAAAGAAATGGAGCCACTATTAAATACGTTTTCGAAACACACTTTCACGCAGATTTTGTTTCTGGTCACCTTGATTTAAGTAAAAAAACAGGGGCCCCCATTGTCTATGGCCCTCATGCTAATCCTGCATTTGAAGCAATTATTGCAAAAGATGGTCAGGAATTCAAAGTAGGTGATATTACCTTGAAAGTCTTGCATACCCCAGGCCATACAATGGAAAGCACCTGTTATTTGTTACTAGATCAAAATGGAACTCCTACTTCCCTTTTTTCCGGAGACACTTTGTTTATTGGTGATGTAGGCCGTCCAGATCTGGCTCAAAAAGTGGCTAACGATCTAACACAAGAAAAATTAGCAGGTTTTTTATTTGAGTCACTTAGAAATAAAATCATGCCTTTACCTGATTCAGTTATCGTTTATCCCGCACATGGAGCCGGAAGTGCTTGTGGTAAAAACATGAGTAAAGAAACTACTGACACATTGGGGAATCAAAAGAAAAACAATTATGCCTTAAGAGCGGATATGACGAAGGAAGAATTCATCAAAGAGGTAACTGATGGACTCTCTGCTCCCCCAGCCTATTTCCCACTTAATGTAATGATGAATGTGCAGGGATATGATAGCATTGATAAGGTACTGGAAAGAGGTCAACACGCTTTAAGTCCCGAAGCATTTGAAGCAGCAGCCAATGAAACAGGAGCATTGATTCTAGATACACGAGCGCCACAAACATTTGCTGCAGGATTTGTACCCAACTCAATCAATATTGGAATTGATGGACAGTTTGCACCCTGGGTAGGAGCGATGATTCCAGATATCAAACAGGAAATTTTATTAGTCTGCGACGAAGGAAGAGAAGAAGAAGTAGTTACGCGTCTCGCCCGTGTTGGATATGATTTTACAATAGGTTATTTAAAAGGAGGATTTGCTGCTTGGAAACAAGCTGGCAAAGAGATTGATCAAATTCAATCTGTTGATGCCGATCTGTTGGCAGCAATTATGGAAAAGCAGCCCACAAATATTTTAGATGTTAGAAAAAAGAGTGAATACCAAAGTGAACACATAGAGAATGTAGAAAACACCCCATTGGATTTTATCAATGACGCCATGGCAAAAATTGATAAAAACAAAACGTACTATGTTCATTGTGCAGCAGGATATCGCTCAATGATCTTTACCTCTATTTTACGCGCCAGAGGATTTGATAAACTAATTGATGTAAAAGGAGGTTTTAAAGCAATTAAAGACAGCGGTAAATTCAGTTTAACCAACTACGTTAATCCTACTACCCTACTATAATAAATTAATAATTGAATATGTCTTCATTAAAAGAACTCGTAAAAGATCCTACCACAACGGTTGTTGATGTTAGGAGTCCTTGGGAATTCGAAAGTGGTCATTACACAGGCGCGTTAAATATTCCATTAGAAGAAATTCCTCAGCGTATCGCAGAGTTTGAAGCATTTGAAGGACCCATTGTACTTTATTGTAAAAGTGGGAATCGTAGTGGGATGGCATTAAACTTTTTGAAGCAGCAAGGATTTGATAACCTTACCAATGGCGGGGGGATCAATGACATGCTGAGTCTAGAAAAATGAGAATAACGTTTATCGTCTTTTTAGTCATTGCAACTTCCTATACAAGTTGGACGCAAACAAGATATGAGTCTTGGACCCGCGTAAATTTTACTCACTGGACTAAATCTAAATTTGGGATTGGACTAGAACTACAACACCGAAGACAATCTAACTATTGGGCAGAGAATAAAAATATTTTCGAAGAATCTATGGTCACTTTTGTACGTCCATGGATTTATTACAAAGTAGGGAAAGGTTGGGTACTTGTTTCCAGCCCATTATCCTTTTATGCATTTCGGGATATCCTCAATAAGTCAGGTAACACAAAAGACTATATTGAATTACGGTCAACCTATGGAGTTCAACGTAATTTTAAATTAAAGAATATTCTCAATAGAAATCGAGCTTGGACCGAATTACGTTTCACAGACATCAATGGACCAAGCACTATATTTCAGGTACGACTCCGAATTCAAAATACTTTTTTGTTCCCACTCAAGAAACTAAACGCACACACTGATTTGAATTATAACCTATCTAATGAGTTTTTTATTAATAAGCGAAAAGAATTAATCGCCTTTGACCACAATCGCTTTTTTAATGGCTTACAAATAAAAAAACAGAAGTACGAAATTAATCTTGGCTATCAGTGGAGTCGACACAATGCAAACCCATCTCCTTACTCAAGAAATCAACTTTTTCTGAATTCAAGTTTTGATTTATGAACCCTACTAAACCCTCTCGATCATATCTTTCTTCAACAGCACAATGTCGCTGCCCAAGATGCAGAGAAGGTAAACTTTTCAAAAATCCATTCCGGTTTCGATTCAAAGGAAATCTTGAAATGAATAAAACCTGTCCTATTTGTGGACAGCCCACAGAAATTGAAGTAGGCTTTTATTATGGAACTGGCTATGTGAGTTACGCACTCACCGTAGCACTCACTGTTTCTACGCTGGTTGCTTGGTGGGTACTAATAGGATTCTCCACAGAAGATAATCGCTTTTTTTGGTGGATGGGACTGAATGCAATTTTTCTTGTCGTCATACAACCCTGGATCATGCGAATAAGCCGCAGTATCTGGATTTCATGGTTTGTTTCCTACGACCCCGATTGGAAAACGAATCCACTTGATTCTGAGGCCTTTGAGCGGATCAACACTGATCAGTCAAACAACTGGTAAAAGGCTGGATTTCCGTATTTTTGCCGCCCTTCAGGAGACTTGTCCGAGTGGTTGAAGGAGCACGCCTGGAAAGTGTGTATACCTCTAAAGGGTATCGAGGGTTCGAATCCCTCAGTCTCCGCAATTACTTATTTGATCTAGCCTTAATACCACTGAATTAAAGGCAATCCAGAATAATCCTAGTCCACCGTTAGTCCACTATTTAACTTTACAAGCGTGAACGCTCCTAACACGATAGTGGTATTATTTGATGGCGATTGCACCGTTTGCAATCGCGCTATCCGATTTATTGCCTTAAGAGATAAAAAGAAAATTTTTCAATTTGCAGCACTTCAATCCTCAAGAGGAATTGAACTTTTAAAAGACTTTTCTATCAATCCTGCGCAATTAAATTCCTTAGTAGTAAAGGATGGAAAAAAATTATTTACACATTCCACAGCCGTTTTACAAATATTTAAAAATCTAAGTGGCGGATGGAAAGTGCTATATACAGGCATTCTACTTCCAAGGATAATACGAGACAAGCTATACACCTATGTTGCCGAGCGGCGGCATACGATTTTTAAAAACAAAGTAAGCTGCGAGATAATTTTACCAGCGGTAGAAGAAAGGTTACTAAAATAAAAGGGGGGCTAATGCCCCCCTTTAAATGATATTCCTATAACAAGATTAGTTATTACGAACCATCAAGGGATTTAACTGAAGCTCTGATGCAGGAATAGGCCATACATAGCTCAAAGAGCTACTAGGCACTGAACTTACAGAAGCTTTACCAGGAAAATCAATTACCTGACGCATAATGTCAAGTGACCGGAATCCTTCACCTAATAATTCGATTCGACGCTCAGTTAAGATAGCATTAATCAAATCATTTTTGGTAGCAGGGTTCCAGCTTACACTTGCATCTGCTCTATTACGTACAGCATTTAAAAGTGCTAATGCACGTGTATCTACAGTTGTACCTGTAGCTTGACGAGCTAATGCTTCAGCAAGATTCAATAATACTTCTGCATAACGAATCACTGGAACATAGTTATTGAGGTCATCATTAAACTTAGTCCATCTAGCAGGAGTAGTTCCAACAGCAGGTGTAAGGAAATTAGTACGGCGTGCATCTGTAGCAGGGAAGCTAGTACTTCCCAGAATACCACTTGAATTTAATCCAAACTCATTTGTCCAGTATCCACCCAAACCATTTTGTGTACCTGGAGAATTTGTATTGCTCATTGGCATACTAAAGATATTCTCAGTGCTGGTATAAGGAGAACGGAAAGGCGCTAATGCAGTTGTGGCTAAGCGATGATTGATATTAGAAGGTGACTGGAATGGAGCACTGGTAGAAACTATCTTGTTACCCTCAGTGATCACATCAGCCCAACGATTCATATGCATATAAACACGCATCTTCATTGCGATGGCAGCATTCTTATGTGCACGCACAACATTGCTATCGCCTGCAGCAGCACCATAGGTTGCTGGAAGATTTGTTTCTGCATAATTCAAGTCGTCAAGAATCTGATTAAAAACCTGCGCTTGTGTAGAACGCGCTAAGGAAGCACCTGCAGAGCTCTTGTTAGCTGATAAGCGAAGGGGTACGCTCAAACTAGCACCATTATCAGCATTGTAAGGTCTGCGCGCATATAAACTTTGCAAATAGAAATAAGAAAGGGCTCTAGCAAATCTTACCTCAGCCTTATATTGATTTGCGAGAGTAGCTGGAATTACAGTAGGATTTGCATCAATCCCCTCTAGTACTACGTTAGCACGATTGATTGCCGCGTAGCCAGCAGCCCAGTAATTTTCTACCTGGTTGTCACCTTCGGTGATAGAAAAGTTCCATACACCAAAAGCTGTTACACCATTTGTAGTAACGTTGATCCAGTCTTCGCCGCGTACATCCTGATAAATCATAGCACGGCCACCCAAGAATTGACCACTTTTAATGGCAGAGTACACACCAAACACCTGCTGCGAAATACGCTGTGGGGAGGAGAAGGCAGTTGCATCTGACAATGAAGTTTGTGGTACTGGACTTAGATTTTCTTTTTTACAACCGGTACTGACCATTGCAGTTAGAGCGATGGCTAGCAGTGATAGGCGGTTGACATTATTTATCAATTTCATAGTCATTCGTTTTAATTTTTTAGAAACCTACGTTTATACCAAAAGTGAATGTACGTGCCTGTCCTACAGTATTACGATCAACACCAGGAGTCAATGCGGTGTTACCATTTACAGAAATCTCAGGATCGATACCAGGATAAGCAGTGATAATGAATGGATTCAACACTTGGGTATAGACACGGATACTAGAAAGCTTAGCTTTCTCAACATACTTGGTAGGCAACGTATATCCAAGAGCGATCGTTCTGACGCGAAGGAAATCCCCTTTGAAAAGGTTTTCATCAATTGGGAACGCAGAACCATTTGAAATATTATCGCCATAGACAATACGAGGGATATTGGTTACATCACCAGCTTTAGTCCAGCGATTTTTTACTTCTTGGAAGTTGTTCCAGAAGCGCTGATCCAACATACCTGCGCGCGATCCAAAATAAACATAGTTACCTAAGCTATAAAACGCGTCGATAGTAAGGTCAAGACCTTTGTAATAGAAATTGTTAGTGAAACCGCCATATGCTTTTGGCAATGCACTTCCGGCAATAACACCATCCGTTGCAATACCAATGGCTGGTGATGTTGAACCATCAGCAAATTGATAACGCGTAGCGGTAGGACGTGCAAAGTTGAAGAATACTTTTTGTCCTGCTTTGTTCAAAAATATACGCTGACCAGTTTGAGGATCAACACCGCCAGAACGTACAACAAAGAAAGAACCAATTGGCTGACCCACTACAGTGAGGTTTGTACGCTCAAGCTGTGTTGTACCAATCAACTCAGTTACACCAGGAGCAAGAGAAGTAACTTCGTTTTGTTGTGTTGTAATATTGAAGCTGGCATTCCATGAGAAATCTTTTTTCTCAATTATTCTGCCATTTAAGGTAAACTCTAATCCTCTGTTAAACATACTAGCTGCATTCGCTTGGATAGAGTTTCCTGGAATTCCCATACTAGATGGTAAAGGACGGTCAATGATCAAATTAGACAAGTCAGTATTGTAGTAACTGAGTTCACCAGTCAAACGATCATTCCATAATCCAAATTGAAAACCTACGTCAAACTTGGTACTTGTTTCCCAAGAAAGATCTTTGTTTCCTGCTTGGCTAAAGAATAAAGTTGGGTAGCCTAATCCATATTGGAAAGAACCAAATGTAGAAAGGCTGGCAAAGTTTCCAACAGCGGCAAGGTTACCAACCTGCCCGTAGCTTGCACGCAAACGAAGTAGGTTCACTACTTTCTTCATGCCTTGGAAAAATGACTCATCAGAAATGTTCCAACCTCCTGATACTCCAAAGAAGTTACCCCATTTCTTTCCTTCTGCGAATGCAGAATAACCATCACGACGTCCAGTCAAAGCAAGGAAATAACGATTATTATAATTGTAGTTTACACGGCTAAAGAAAGACAATAAATAGTTTTCAGTTAGCACATTACCCACTGGGTTATTGTTGATAGTAAAGCTTCCTTGGAATTCATTATAGAATTCATCAGTTAAACCGCTACGAGAAGCTCCCCAACGATCTACGATTGTCTTTTGCTCTTCAGAACCTACAGTAACATTCAAGTTATGTTTGTTTCTGATAGTCTTGTTATAGGTCAAGAAGTTTTGAAAGTTTGAAATTTCGTAGCGACCAGTGATATT
>DDPN01000119.1:7175-10136 GCA_002342205.1 Chitinophagaceae bacterium UBA2467
TAGAAGGTTTTATCTTCTGTACGCTGAAAGTTAACACCATACTGAGAACGGAAGCTCAAACCGGGTGCAAGTTTCAAATCAGCAAAAATGCTAGATTGGAATTGGTCAACTAATGAAGTGATACGGTTCAAGTCGCGCAGCAAGGTTGGATTCACTAAACCAGTTTGCACCAAGTTACGACCCAGTCCTAATGAGTTAAATGAATTACGCTGCGTGGGATTATCGATACCACGAATGTTGTAACGTCCATCTGCCAAGTAGGGTGATAAGTTAGGAGAAGTTAAAAACGCTAAACGTGCAACACCGGCAGTATTAAAAGGAGTTCCAGGAAGTGATCCTGTACTTGGAGATCCAGTTTCAACACGGCTAAAATTCAGATTACTTCCTACACTTAGCCAGTTGTTAACTTTTTGATCCAAGTTCATGCGCATCTGCATCCTTTCATAGGTATTCGTTTGAAGCATACCTTCTTGATTGGTGTAGTTCGCGCTAAAGAAATAACGTGTTCCGGCATTTGCACCAGATACACTTAAGTTATGATTTTGCTGAAACCCTGTTTGATACACTTCATCATTCCAACGCGTATCAACCACTTTTCCATTGATTGTATCCATGAAGAAAAGTGGAGAACCTGGTGTATGTCCAGTAAATACAGGCGCATTTAAATTGCGTACAGCTTCATTTTTGATATTCACGTAATCTTGCGCTCTTAACACATCATACAAACGATAAGGATTAGTCCATCCAACCCAGGTATCGTAATTAACCTTAGCCTTTCCAGACTTACCTTTTTTAGTTGTAATCAACATTACCCCATTGGCAGCACGGCTACCATAGATAGCTGCTGCTGCAGCATCTTTTAGAACCTGGATATCTTCAATATCTGCAGGATTTAAGTTACCAAGTGCGTTGTTAGCACTTAAGTTAGTACTAATGTCTCCAGTAAAAGCTGGAACACCATCAATAAGCACCAATGGGAATGAAGAACCCTGAATAGAGTTAACTCCACGGATACGAACAACAGGAGGGTTACCTAGTACCCCGTTAGGCAATGTTACATTCAAACCAGCTGCTTTACCACTAAGTGCCTGTTCAAATGTCTGAACAGGAACATTCTTGATTTTGTCAGCAGTGATTGTAGAAATAGAAGAAGTAACATCGCGGCGACGTTGCGTACCGAAACCTACTACCACTACTTCTTGCATTGCCTTTTCTTCATTCAACAGCTTTACTGATAAAACAGTACGGCTGTCAAGTGATACTTCTCGAGGGCTGTAGTTAACAGATGAGAAGACAAGTGTTTTGGCTTGCGCCGAAACGGTTAACTGGAATGTACCGTCATCTTTGGTAGAAGTACCAGACAACATTCCTTTTACAACGACAGAAACACCTGAAATAGGAGTTCCTGTACTTTCATCAATTACCTTACCGGTAATCACTCTGTCTTGTGCAAACAAAACAGTACTGCCAATTAAGAAGGCAGCGAGCAAACCCATCAGTTTTCTCATATGAATTAATTTGGTTTCTAAAAAAATCTAGCGCCACAAATTAATCCGAGACAAACAACTGTTAGTATCGAAATCAGGAAAAAATTATTGAAAATTTTATCTTGTTTAATCTGGAAAAAAACAAACACTGGCTTTTCTTAAACAATTTAAAAATTGTTGACAATGAAATTTCAATGCTTCCCCTGCAACTGTGCAATGATTTTCTCAGTTCTTTTCAATGCAGTCCTTGATCGTTGTATTACAAATGCATCCATAACACGCTTTTCCTGCAAGAGGTTTTCAAGCATTCTATTTCCCCGCAGATTTTTTCTTAAGTCTTCCGCATTAAACTCATAAACTAATGCATCAGCAGTAAAATTCATGTTTGTTTTAAGCGAAGCATGTTCCTTATAAAGATCACTTATCCGCTGTGATAGCTTTTGACCCAAGCTTGTAAACAAATCAAAGTCAGCATACCGATCATAATGCTTTAGTATAGTTGATAATAATTCTTCGTCCTCTATGAGATACAACTTGCCAGATCCTTTCAGGGCTTCTATTTCAGCAGTATTGCTAGCAAAAAAAGTGAAATTGAGTGAACGGCCAGCATATAGCTTAAGAGAATCATCTTCTAACTCAATTAACCCCCGCGACCAATCAGTAAGTAAACTGTCGGCAGCGTACCCTAATTGATGATGAATCATATTAAAATGCAAATCGGCACTATCCCTACGTAACTCGGCAACCATACGACTTGCTACTCCCTTTGCTTCTTTTCGATGCTGAAAATGCTCTACCATTCGCTCAGCTAAAACAGCTAACGAAATACCAATTACAATAACAAATATTTCAGCAATGAGTCCTTTTACAAATTTTGGTTTGTGTACTTCCATAAAAATTGAATTAACGAACGTGTACTTTTCCTTGAATTAGTTTGTTTCCAGCAGCATCGCCCACCACTACGTAATAGATGCCACGTGCATGTTGACGAAGATCAACGGGTAACAAAGTATATGGCCCTGCTACAGAAAATGACTCTCGATAAACTAATGCACCTTTTCCATCATAGATATTGAGTACGCGAGTAGAAGCGCTGCTTCCACTGTAGTAATACGACACNNCTAACGTTAGCCGTAATCGTAACGGTCTGCGATAGCGCAGAACAGAATAAACCGCTCGGCCAGGTTTCTCTAATGCCAACTTGGTAGGTTCCTAAATCATTTATTCCAGATACATTACTTAGACTACTACTTGGAGTATAAGGTTGACTATTCTGTGTCCAATTTGTACTTATTACTCCTCCCGTGGATGTACTTGCTGTAGCAGTGAGTGTAGTGCTTTGTCCAGGCAGTAACGAAGTATACGGCGCAGCAGTGAGTGTAACAGTAGGCACCACGCGTACTGTCAACAGTGCAGCAGCTGATGCCACTGGTGTTGAACAGGTATTGCTAGACACGAGGCAGCGGTAACGATT
>DDPN01000119.1:10208-10861 GCA_002342205.1 Chitinophagaceae bacterium UBA2467
CTGGAAGCAGCTACCAAGAAACTAGCGGTTGTACCAGCACATACTTCTGCATTAGCAGGAGAACGGTTCACTACAACTGGCGCATATACCGTAAGTGCTACAGCGGCAGAGTTCACAGCTGGAGTACAAGTTCCACTCACGACGCAGCGGTATTGATAACCGCTCATTGCTACAGTGGTGTTGCTCACAACCAAGGTAGAGGCTGTAGCGCCTGTGTAGTTACCTGTGTTTGTAAGGTTCACAAATCCAGTCCCTGTATTCACCTGCCACTGGTACTGCACTCCTGTTCCACTTGCTCCTACCGTAAATGAAACAGTAGTACCCGAGCAAGTAGTTTGTGCTTGCGGCTGTGAAGAAATTGCAGGGAGTGTATTTACAGTGAGAGTAACAGTGTTTGTGTTAACTGGTGAAGTACAGACTGCATTAGATAGCACACAGCGGTACTGATAACCACTCATAGTTGGATTAGTGGCACTGATAGCAAGTGATGCAGTAGTGACGCCACTATAGATACCACCGTTTGTAAGGTTGGTAAAGCCGCTTCCGGTATTTACCTGCCACTGATAAATGACACCTGTACCGCTACCGGCTGTTGTAAAGGTGACACCTGCTCCATCACACACCGTTTGTGAGATAGGCTGCGTAGTAACAGT
>DDPN01000125.1 GCA_002342205.1 Chitinophagaceae bacterium UBA2467
TGGCGTTACGGTGACAATGGGATCATCTCTCCAGTTTTTGGGAAATTCCTGAAACCATTGCTGATGATTGGTGATATAGGTAATGAGTTCCGCGTTTTTTACCAAAGCGTGGGCTATAAAAAATGTATCCAGTTTAGGATGCACATTTAAATGAAGAGACTGGGTGTCTCTGTTGTTTTTCATAAAGAATTCCATACCTATTCTCCAATGTTGTTATACATAAAAACGCCCCCAACGAGATAAGGGAAAACGTAAAAATAGTTATACAGGGAGTAATCAGATGAAGATCTCTCGTCACCCAGATAACCAAACTGCTTAAAATGCCAGTTCCAAACGAGAAAGCAACGGAAATCAACCGTTGCCTGAATGACGGAGGCACAAAAGACTGAAAATAAGCATGCTGTGTGGCGCCATGACATCCGAGCACAAGCGCTAAAACAAAAAGAGCGCTAGCGCTTAAAAATAGGTTGGGAATACTCAGCAGACTCAGACAAATTGGTGTTAAAAAGATAACCCCAAGAATACCTAGGTGCATTATTTTTTTGGAAAAACGTTGTTGTGCAAGTGTTGCAAAGCCAATAGCAGAAAGTGAAGAGGTCAGAAGGGTAAAAAGAATGGGGTAAGTTGGATCTATAGCAACAAATTGCGGCAGAGATTTTAAGGCATTTTTGAGGGTGACAAAGATAAAATAACTTAGTGCTGAGGTTTGCCCTCCAATAAAAAAGATCGTGAAAAAGAGGAGTGTCTTATTCTGTGGGGTTGTTTGGGTATAGGTTTCGTTGTGATGCGGCGGTTGAGAAACGCGTCGCAGCAGAAAGGAGGAAAGACCAATTAATGAGCCAAAACCAAAGGCAATTCGCCAGGCATACGCAGGCAATCCTTGTTGAGCAAGAAGGAGTGCGGCAATACTTGCCAGCACAAGGCCCATGATAGCGGAAGAGGTGAGGAATCCACTGATTTTCCAGGGCTTGTGTGCGTACGATTCGATAGCAAAAATGGCTGCCCCATTATATTCCCCGCCGGCAGAGATACCTTGCAATACCCGACTTAACAAAACAATCCAAACAGCTGTTTCTCCAATAGTGGCTGAGCTGGGGAGTAAAGCCATGGTAAGGGAAGCAAGAGTCATACAGGCAATCGAGAGTTGCAAGGACAACAGCCTTGAGATTTTGTCCCCAATATATCCAAAGATGAAAGAACCGNNAAGGGAAGCAAGAGTCATGCAGGCAATCGAGAGCTGCAAGGACAACAGCCTTGAGATTTTGTCCCCAATATACCCAAAGATGAAAGAACCGATGGGTCGTACAAGTAATGAAATGCAAAACGCAAAAATTGTCAGGTTCTGCGGATTAATCCAAATCACCTCTTGGAAATACGTTTGTTGAATAACTGCCCCAAGAGCGCCAAAAAGGGTGTATTCAAAAAATTCTAAGGTGTTTGAAAGGTACGCCGAAATGATAAGACGATTTGAACCCATTTCATCCGTAGCTGCATTTTTCACGTAATGCATGCTAAGAAAATAGAAATTTTCTGTCAAGCACCAGAAATTTTTTTGTAGTTTTTGCAGGTAGGCTCTATATGTTCATGAAAAAAGAGAAATAATTTCTTATTAATTAAGAAATTTATCTTGATTGTTTCTTAAATTTCATTTTAAAGTGAAGTTATTGAAAAATACTTGCACAAATGAACAAGACACATTATGCCCATCAATACTTTTTAAAGGAGAAACACAATGAACAGTACCGCTAAGGATGATCGATCAAAGAGAACAAAACACGCTAACCATCCACCACTGATTGAATTTGAAGTTTTTAGAGCATGGCTGTTTTTAAGCGTTATGATGTTGATCATTTTTAACATCGATAGCGTATTGGCGGTGGAAATTGCCGATTTAAGAGCACCAATGCAAAACCTAAAAAAAGAAATTTGGTCCTATATGTATCCTATTAAGTTGGCTGCTGTTGCCATAGGAGCGGTGTTGTCGGTGACGCAACAATCATTAATGCCGTTTGGTGTGGGCGCTGCTATTGGCGGAGGTATTCAGTTTTTCGACACGGTGCTTGGAGATGGTTCTGCAGCATTAATTTAGGGAGAAGCTTATGAACAAGCGCCATCTCATCCTTTACACCATTGATCGAGCTGTTCGCTTTCTTCTTTGGACAAAAGGTGAGTTAGCGCTGATTTTAGGACCGCTCGTCTCCGGTCTTACCTTTGATGCCTTTGTTATTGGATGTGTCTGGACTGGTATTGATATTTGGGCCATTCGTTTTTTTAAACGACACATGGGGGAGGGGCTTTTAAAAGCGCTTTTATATTGGCATTTTCCTCCGGTCAAACAGTTCAAAAGCTGGCCGACGTCTTATATAGATCATTTCGTGGGGTAGGGATAAAATACGATGAAACAAGGCTTTAAAGACATCAAACTCGGGAATCTAACATTTCAGCGCAATGCTCTTGCTGGACTTGCTAGTGTTTTATTAATGATCACTTTATTGCAGACCATTTTCCTTTTTCTCAAAAACGAAAAAATCATCATTTTACCCCCAGAAACCAAACAATCGTTTTGGGTGGAAGGTAATAAGTTTTCGCCGATGTATTTAGAAGAGCAGGCCATCTTTTTTGCGCACTTACTGCTTGATGTAAGTCACTCTAATATTTTGTCCCAAGGAGAAATTCTACTGCGCTATGCCGATTCCAGCGCGCACGAAATTCTTAAAACACGGCTGTTTAAAGAAGAGGCACGACTTAAGCGCGATAATGTCTCGATGAAGTTTGAGTTGGTGGAATGTGAAGTCTATCCGGATCAGCTAATGCTTGAATTGACGGGAGATTTACATGCGTATGTGGCACATAAGAAGATTAGTACCCACCGGGAAACCTACCGAGTGGACTTTACAAGTAAAAGCGGACGACTGTTTTTAAAGTCTTTTGAGGTGATTAAGTCTGATAACAAAGATCTAGCACACCATTTGGAAGAAGATGTTTTGGAAGAAGAAATTCGGTCGCGTGAAGAGCAATCCGGTACAGAATTCAAAGAACCCCAGTCTCAAAGCTATCTCGTCTCCTCTGGCAAAGAAGACTCAACTTCCTTAAATAAACCAGCCGTTATCCAATCCATCCAGGAGAATTCTCATGCGTAAACTTATACCAGTTGTTGTTATTTTTCCGTTCATCGCGACTTTAGAAGCAGGCGCTTCACAATCTTTATCCATGAATCCTGATAAACGGATTAAGGCACACATTTCTAATGATTCGATGAATCGTATTGCTGTTGCTAATGATCGGATCACGCAAGTGTTTGGGGATAGTGAAGCCTATGAGGCGCAAACCGAAGAAAGCACCGGCCAAGTTTTTCTTAAACCAACTATTGAGAATGCCAATAAATCCTTGGCTATTACCTTGATTACCGAAAGTGGCGCAACCCAGGATATGACGTTGGAGCCGAGCACCCGCGATGCGGCAACGATTATCTTAAAAAGCTCGGCTGCTTCGTTGCCATCGCTAGGAATAGGAAACTTCTCGAGTCAGACAGGATTTATACAAGGAGCTTATGGGATGGGGCAGGGCATGGGACCACATCATGGACACTCTCCTCAATCTTTTCACGAGCAGGCTATCCAAGCTATGAAACTCTTGGTAAGCGGGCAAGTTCCAACCATAGAAGTGGAAGACTTCCCTCGTACGGGACCCAAAGGTACTGAGCTTGGGTTAAT
>DDPN01000102.1 GCA_002342205.1 Chitinophagaceae bacterium UBA2467
TCCGAGCACAGGAAACTTAACAAAACCACTATTATGATACGATGGGTCATGAAGTATAGGTTCTTGAATATACAAAAAACAATATACTAGGGGAAATGTAGCTTCTCAACCTCTGATGCTGACTTTTATAGCTATGAAATATTACTTAAATGTCTCAGCGTTAATTTTTGAAAAAAATCATTTACACTCTTTCAGCTAATTAGCAGATAAAAAAAGGACTCTTCAACAAAGTGTCGAAGAGTCCTGTCTTGTACCGGGGATAGGACAATTATCTAACTTCCTAATCGAAGATTTTCGAGAATTTATGCTCCCGTAATTATTTGCAATAAAAGTTGTTTTTGGATATTGAAGGCCAAGAGGAAACTCTATATATTGTATGCCAATGAAAGACTTGTTTGCTATAAAATCTACATTGGCAGCACTGAAACCAGAGTTAGAAGAAAAATTTCATGTCAAATCAATAGGTATTTTCGGATCTGCCACCAGAAGTGATTTTACCCCTGAGAGTGATGTTGATATTATCGTTGATTTTAATCAAACCATTGGAGTAGAGTTTATTGATTTGGCCGAATTCTTGGAAAGCAAGCTAGCATTCAAAATAGACTTAGTGACAAAAAATGGCATAAAGCCTGAATATTATACGCTGATTGAACAGGAAATAGTGTATGTATAATTAGTAGCCCATTATTAAACGCAGCTAGTAGCAAAAAAAATAGACAATATTTGGAGATATTTAATACTTTGAGTAATTTTACTCAATATATTGAGTAAATTAATTATTATGTTCGAAAGGACTCATTTACAACGACTTATATCTAGAATAGAAGAGCCCAGAAAATTCATTCAGGTCCTCCTGGGCCCGAGACAAGTAGGAAAAACTACCCTGGCAACCCAATTAACAGAAAAAATCAATTTCGGCTTTCAATTCATTTCTGCTGACTCCGTTGCGGCGTCAGATAGTACTTGGATAGAGCAGCAATGGGAAATTGCACGCATAAAAATGGATCAAGAAAATGCTAGTTCCTTTCTATTAATAATTGACGAAATACAAAAGGTAGGTAATTGGAGTGAGATTATCAAGCTACTATGGGACACTGATACGCGTAAGAAACGAAATTTAAAAGTGATACTACTGGGCTCCTCCAGACTATTATTGCAAAAAGGATTAACCGAATCATTGGCGGGAAGATTCGAGGTGACTTTTGTTGGACATTGGAGTTTTTTGGAAATGCAACAAGCATTCGGCTGGAATGCCAAACAGTTCGTGTGGTTTGGAGGGTACCCTGGCTCTGCTCTACTAATTCAAGATGAAAAAAGATGGAAAGAGTACATCACTAATTCATTAATAGAAACAAGTATCTCCAAGGATATACTCATGCTGACCCGAATCGATAAACCTGCTTTGTTGAGGCGACTGTTTGAATTGGGATGTTCTTACTCTGGTCAACTGCTTTCGTACACTAAGATCATGGGGCAATTGGTAGATGCTGGCAACACCACAACCCTATCTCACTATCTTCAATTGCTTGACACCGCTGGACTATTAACCGGCTTAGAGAAGTATACAAAAGATATCATTCGTAAGCGAGCATCAAGTCCAAAATTTCAAGTGTATAATACAGCCTTGATAAGTGCACAGCGACAAGAATTCATCGATGAAATTCTATTGAATCCAGAAGAATGGGGAAGACTTGTGGAATCAGCAGTGGGTGCACACTTGATAAATTATTCTCACACCGAGAATTTCAAAGTTTATTACTGGCGCGAAGGAAATGATGAAATTGATTTTGTAATAGAAAAAAAAGGCAAAGCAATTGGCATAGAGGTAAAGAGTGGCGCTGGCAAACCAACTTCATCTGTTGCTTCCTTCCAAAAAAAGATGAGACCGGAAAAAATTTTACTAGTAGGAGATGCTGGCTTACCCGTAGATGATTTTTTACAAATAAACCCGGGTCAACTATTTTAAAAAGTGAGATTGCGTAAAACAAAGAGCCTCCCTATTTTTAGAGAGGCTCTTCAATGTTATTTTCTAAAATAACAGGGTACCGGGGATAGGACAATTATCTAACTTCCGTATTGATGATTTTCTTGATTTTACTGGTTGATATTTAGCTCTTTACGAAAAGTACACACTTAAGCAATTAGTAACAGAAAATTAATTTTTACCATAGAAGTAAAATTGAAAAGATTTTAATTTGCTTATTCCAAAACCCATCCTACGATGCAGATATTTAATAGATATCATTCTAACCTCATAATTATTACCCTCTTGACCCTGCTGTTTCAATCCTGCAAGAAATCAGATCAAGTTGTTTCAATAGAAAAAGAGTTATCTAGTCTCGAAAGAAAATTTTTCTTTACTAACAGGACTGGGGATTCAACGGAGGGCAAGCTGGTTGACTTTTTAATCAGACAAAACCGAAGCAAAAGTTTTGTTGAAAAAACTACAAAGATTATAGGTTTTCCAAGGTGGGAAAAAATGATAACAATTAAAAGTAAAAGTGAAATCAGCGGTAGGGGCGCATCAGACTCACTCCTAACTATCTATTTTGTTCCATTTGTAAGAAACTCTCAAAATTATGTAAATGCTTCACTTGTTATTTCTGTTTATCCAAACGATACCACATTTGCATATCGGTCTGACTGGGAGTATCGATACAAAACGCATGGTTCTCCTATTGTTGATTCAACGGCAGAGGCCCACGCAGTGTTTTTCATGTTCCTAGACAACAAAACCTTTGGGTATACCGAATTCAACATTACAGATACCAGCCTCTTCCCAACCACACATGTGGCAAACGGGGGACTAAAGAAGTTAAAGATTTTAAACACGCCCTCTTCCCTATCAGGCAGAGGTAATAGCGAAGTAGTTAGCGTAACCTGTTTCGATTACACTGTATGTCAAAACATAAGTTCAGGGAACCGCACAACTTTAATGCCAGCACCAATTTGCAACACATACACCTATTGCTATAGCAATTGGAGTACAGGTGATAATGGTAGCATATCCGGCGGAACTGGAGGTGGCTCCTCTGGTGGATCAGGAGGCACTGGCAATCCCGGAGGTGGCTCTCCCAGTCCTTGCCCTGGAACCACTTCTTATCAACGGGGGCAGACAGCTACGTATGGATGTGAGACAGGTTGGAGTGGAACGGGAGGTTGGGGTACCTACACACAAGGTCCTTGCATTACTGCACAAAATGCCGCAAAACAGATGGACTCAATTTATATTACAAGTAAAGCAGATTCAGTATTAAATTCTATTCCAAATTTGGCCACAGAAATAAAAGAAAAAGGATTCCCTATTTATAAGATGTACTCAATTAACCCTAATAACGTTAGTGATACAACAATTTCAGGATATAGATGCGATCCGCCTCAAACAGGCACTGATTCATCAATAAATATTATTGTAAATCCCAGAAGGTTAGAGGCCTTAGCAGCTACATTGCATACACATCCTAACATTGGATATGCTGCTCATTCCGCCGCAGACATCTATAGTTTTTTACAGTATAGAAATGATTATCCAGAAGATGCTCATCACTTTTTGGGAAACTTTGTAGCAGCTTCAAATGGGAACCAATATGCAATTACAATCACAAACCAAACTCAGGCAGCTGCATTTTTAGCAACTCAAAGTCAATTTTTAGATGGTGAAAAATGGAATAGGAATTCAATTATTGGCAAGGCATTTTTAGCTGCAAAAAAGTATTTTGAAGAATTATACGAGTCATACCCAGAGAATATACATCTTGCCTACGAAAAAGCAATGGCAGCAGTTTTAAATCAATTTCAAACAGGAGTAACCCTAAACAAAAAAGATGCGGCGGGTAACTTTAAACCCATCATCGTAACAACAAGCCTACATCCTACTAAACCCAATAAAAAAATATATACGCAGGAATGCCTATAAAGTATTAACTAAAAAAATAAGAGACTATGAAAAGTATTATCATCTTAGCTTTAGCACTCACCTTTACAACCCGATCAAGCTTAAAAGCTCAAACTGGCGTTCCTGACACACTTGCCTATCTTCAAACCATTGTCCAGAACAAAGCACAATACATAGGACAACCCTTTTCTAAACTAATGGACTCACTGCATATTCAAATAAAACTATTTTTCCCAGTTGCAGAGCTTCCGTATGATAGATTCAAAGAAACGTCAACTAGTTTTAGCTTTTTTTTCACTGCTACGGTGGATGACCTGTATTTATCCTACCCCATGCTGGAGGTAATCTGGCAAACTCCAGGAGATGCCGCACAGTCAAGACTACTTAGAAAGCAATATCGAAGTATGGGGTGGAATACTGTTATTGCCAACCATTATTCAGCAAGAGTTATTGCCGATATCTACATATCCGATTAGCCATATGCAGGCCGTAAAGTTTATTGAGACTGTTAAATGGACGAGCTTCGGGCAAGCTGACATGCCAACTTATGGAAGAAAACTAAATGTTGATACCAATTCTCTAATGACATATCAAAGGCCCAGTATCAACATCCAGGGCCATTGATATTATTTTCAAAAATACCAGTACCGGGGATAGGACGATTATCTAACTCGCTTGCCGAAGACCTGCTGGACTTTACGCTATGAACTTCAATGAATTAAATGGCAAGATGTCATACATTGACCTTAGGGCCAATATTTATTATCTTTGGAATGGGAAAGAGTTATTGAATGAACGAACTATATACATATAAAAACCAAATAAATGAGCTTTGTGTAAACCACAAGGTAAAGAGTTTGTATGCCTTTGGATCGGTGCTGACTCCAAGTTTTAATTCCGAAAGTGACATCGATCTGATCGTAGATTTCAAGGACATTGACTTGAAGGATTATGCCGATAATTATTTTGACCTGAAATTTTCCTTACAAGAAATATTAAAACGACCAGTTGATCTTTTGGAAGAAAAAGCCATCAAAAACCCATATTTCAAGCAAGTATTGAACGAGTCTAAAGAGCTTGTGTATGGATAATGAAATTAAAGTTTGGCTTTTTGATATTTCCAACGCTATTGCAGAAATCGAAAGCTTCTTTTCTAACACTCCAAAAGAATTCGCCAATTATAAAAACGACCTCCGCACAAGAAGAGCTGTGGAGCGAAATATTGAAATTATTGGAGAGGCATTAAGCAGAATATTGACAAGAGATTCTGAAATCAACATATCTAATTCCAGAAAAATTGTTGACACCAGAAACAGAATCATACATGGGTACGACTCTGTTTCAGATGAGATAATTTGGGGAATAGTCATAAAACACCTCCCAGTCTTACAGAAAGAAGTGCATTCTTTAATTGGTGATTAGCCAATTAATTCTAGATAAGAA
>DDPN01000019.1 GCA_002342205.1 Chitinophagaceae bacterium UBA2467
CGAAGAAGATAAGAAGTGTTTGTAATCCCCCCGCTTTATTAAAATAACAAGCCCCCAAAGCGGGGGCTTGTTATTTTAATAAAGCAGGGGGATTATAAACACTTCTTATCTTCTTCGCAATCTTTTAGCACGGTTTTGGCAGACGAAGCGGTTACCTCTTGACAATAGACATTGTTTTTGATCATACCCGCCTGAAAAATCAGTTGTATGTAATATGTTTTTCCAGCCTCTACATCAATCGTGATTCGCTCAGCCTTGTCTTTTGATTTTTTACCAGTAAACTGAACAGAAAAATTATGTTCGCCAGGAGACACTTCATGAATAGAGTATCTTTTGTTATTTAGTTTACAAACCAGATCGTCGTCTATAAACGCAGTAAAAGCACCTGCAGATCCAGCCAAACCGGTTGATCTGATGAAATATACTTTTCCGGTTTTATTCTGTGCAGAAATCCCTGCAATAAAAAAGACACCACAAAAGAGCAGCAAAAAAATTTTCTTGTATTTCATAAAAATTGTTTTGAACAAAATACAAGAAGAGCAAGTTTTTAAAATACCCAACAATAGGTATTTTGAAAACTACTAATGATTGTGGCTACCGTCGCAATAAGGCGGATTCTTGGTTTTTTTGCACTGACACAACCAAACCTCTTTGGTTTCTTCGGCAGTAAAGCGAAGACTTGCGTAGGGGTTGCCTTCAATTTTTTTATGTTTCCCGTCGCAGAAGGGTTGTTTTTCACTTAAACCACAAGTACACCATGCGTATGTTTTTCCAGCTTCTACGGTTACACAGCAAGGCTCATTGGCCGCTGCGCGAGGAAAACCGGAATTGGGGATCATTTCTTCCATAACTGATATTTACTTTTTATTGAAAGTGGCTGAAAAATAATTTCTTTATAGCTGTTGCGTTCATATAACACGCCAAGCAATTTTTTGTTTACCAACACAAGATCGCTATAGGCGGTGTAATCTCCGCTTTTTCCTGTCTGATTGTTATCAATCATTAGCGATTGTTTCCAAGTTGCACCTTCGTTTAAACTGATACGCACCGTCAAACTATCTCTTTTTGATTGAGAAGCCGCATTTGAAAACGCTAAGACGGCCTTGTTTTTTCTCCAACCTATGTTCAAGATACTTCCCTGGCAAACCGGATCAATCAATGCAGGATCAAAAAAAGTAGTATCCCAAGACCCGCCGCCATTTTTACTTATTGAAATCAATCTTTCTTTTTTATCTCCACGCTGATTTCTACTATTTAAAAGGACTCGATTTTTTGAAAGCTCTGCCGCAGTGGATTCATTGCCCCCTGGAACAGAAACAGATTGGCTAAGCATAAACGTTTTTCCGTGATCATCCGAATAAAAGGCATGCGCCTTATAATCTTCAAATCGATTTTTGGGTGCCCCTTCAGAATGGTTGGCTGCTACAAAAAGACGTCCTGCGTAAGCCCCTCCTGTTATTTGTAGCGCATGCCCGGGTGTGTTCGCATAGGATCGCCAATCCTCTTGTGTCCCATGCCGATGCACCTCTTTAGAAATATTGACCGGAGCCGACCATGTTTTTCCATTATCTGTAGAGGTGATATACCAAACCATGCGCTGACCCTTTCCCTTTCTTACTTCACCTTCGTGATTATTACCTGTATTGTAAAACAAAAAAATTCGACCGCTTGGATAGTTGGGGTCTAGCCAATCAACTACCGGAGCTGGATTTCCGGCTTGTAATGAGTCGGCGTCAATGACAATTTGTAAGGAAGACCACGTTGCGCCCCCATCCAAACTTCGTTTCATAACAATATCAATATTTCCAAAATCACCGGCGCTGTTGACGCGTCCTTCGCAAAACGCAAGCAAATCACCGCTTGGTGCTTTAATAATAGCGGGAATCCGATAAGTAGTATACCCACCATCTCCGGATTTAAACACTAGCGACTGTGCGCGCAAAGTAGAAACTGATAAAAAAAGCAGTAATAAATTAACAAGCAAACCACTCAGTAGTCGTTTCATAAACAGAAAATTAAAATACTTTTATGGATCCACGAAACACCCTGTATGAAAAAGATATCCCTTTTTGTTTTTTCTTTACTGACAACCACTGTTTTTGCGCAACAAACTACTGAGGCGGTTGTGTTGCCCAATGGTTGGAAGCTGACACCCGCTGGAAAATCAATACCACTTGGAGATCTTCCACTTAATATGGTTTCCAATCATGCAGGCACACTGCTAGCGGTTACAAATAATGGACAAAGTACACAAACGATACAACTGATTAATGTCAAAACACAAACAACCGTAGACGAAGTTGTTATTCCAAAGTCTTGGTATGGATTAGCATTTACAAAAGACGATAAATCGCTCTATGTGTCTGGCGGGCACGACAATCGAATTCTCAAGTATGATGTCGTCAATGATAAACTGAAATTGACCGATACGATTACGTTGGGAAAACCATGGCCCAATCGGATTGGGCCTGCGGGTATTGCACTAGACGCAAGACGCAATGTGATGTATGTTGTTACCAGAGAAGATAAAAAACTATATATAATTGACTTGTCAAACAAAGAGGTGATTGGAAAATATGGAATGGAAGGAGAGGCATATGATTGTAAAATAAGTGTTGATGGAAAAGAATTATATGTATCTGGTTGGGGCACCAATCAAATTTTAGTATTCAACATTGAAACCAAAAAGTGGACTCATTTTATAGGGGTGGGCGACAATCCTAACGAAATGTTGATCAGCCCTCGAGGAGATCGATTGTTTGTTTGTAATGCAAACGATAATTCGGTTTCGGTAATTGATCTGACAACAAAAAAGGTAGTTGAAACATTGGATGCAGCGCTGTATCCCAACTCTCCCAGCGGATCTACCTCTAACAGCATTGCAATTAATGCAAAAACAAATCAGCTTTTTATTGCAAACGCAGATAATAATTGTGTTGCCGTATTTGATATCCATGAAAAAAATCACAGTACGCCAGAGGGATTTATTCCAGTAGGATGGTATCCCACTACTGTGCGCATCATCAATAATAAATTGTGGGTGGCCAACGGAAAGGGTATGAGTTCAAAGCCTAATCCATTTGGTCCTTCACCACTGCGCAAAAGAGAAGAGGTGATTCACCATGGATTTAAAACAAAACCCGGCAACGAGGTTGAATATATTGCCGGATTATTCAAGGGCAGTCTATCTATTATTGATTTGCCTACTGCCGCCCAACTGAATAATTACAGCAAAGCCGTTTATGCAAATAGCCCTTATTCACCCGACCAGTTGAACCAGGCCTCTATTCCACCTAGTGGTCATCCAATTCCCAGAGACGGATCCACGCGGTCTCCTATCAAATATGTTTTTTATGTAATTAAAGAAAACAGAACCTATGATCAGGTATTAGCAGATTTGCCAGGAGGAAACGGAGACACTTCACTTTTGTTGTTTGGTCGCAACGTAACACCTAATCAACATTTTTTTGCCGAACAATTTGTGTTATTAGATAATTTTTATGTCAACTCAGAAGTGAGTGCCGATGGCCACAACTGGACAATGGGTGGTTACGCAACTGATTATTTAGAGAAAACCTGGCCCAGTAGCTATGGTGGTCGTGGAGGAACCTATGGGGGAGAAGGAGA
>DDPN01000122.1:0-1466 GCA_002342205.1 Chitinophagaceae bacterium UBA2467
CTAACGCCTAATGCATAGCTCACTGAATCCAACTCGTTTTTAAGTAACGGAGCTTGTGGTTTTGCGGCTACGGGAGCTGTTGTTTTCTTGGGGGCAGCTACCGGAGTTGTTTTAGGGGCTTGACCATACACCATTGCACTAGCAATAATTGCAAACGAAAAAAGTACTGACTTCATCTCTTTTGATTTAGTAGGCAAAGTTAATGGGCTATCCTCAATAATAAGACAGTTGTCAAGACACTACCTTTGCAACATGAAAGATTTTCGACTTCCAATTCAATTACGTTGGGCAGATATAGATGCCAATATGCATGTACGTCACTCTGTTTACTATGATTGGGGTGCTCTTTGTCGTATTTCATTTATGCAAAAAATGGGTTTGTCCGAAACCGTCTACCAGCAATATAAAATCGGACCTATTTTATTCAGAGAAGAATGTAAATTTCGTCGAGAAATCCGAATGGGGGATACGATTGCGATCGATCTCCAATTAGTACAGACGCGTCGAGATTTTTCTCGGTGGACTATTCAACATATCATCTGGAAAGATGAGGATACCCCTGCTGCTACCTTGCTGGTGGAAGGAGCTTTTTTGGATACGCAGCTTAGAAAATTAACATTGCCACCTGCTATTGCACAAGAAGTATTTGATCAAATGCCACGAGCAGAAGCTTTTCAGTGGATAGAGAAAGTAACGGGCGGCAATAGCTGAATTTTATCTGGAAAATTCTCTTTAAAATCTTGAATAATTTGCTGAATATATCGGTTGCTTCGGTAAGGGGTAAGGTGAGTTTTTATTTCTGCAAGATTGTTTAGTTGAGTTGAAATGGGGACATATCCTAAGCCGTAAAAAACACCTCTTTCTACTAGAATATATGATTTTTCCTTTAGGTTTCTTCCTTTGTCTACAATTAAAAAATTAGCTTCCGCAATTAGCTGCTGTAGGGCAGCGCTAACACGGTTATTGTAATGGAGGGGCGCTTCTTTTTCTTCACAAGCTCCTTTACAGAGTTGTTGGCTTACCCCCTCGCAAGGGCCTGCCTCTGTTTGAAGAAAACAAAGCCGAAGACATAAGTGATGATGCCGGGCCATTTTTCTAAGTACAGAATGTCCCTCGGCTTGGTGAGGAAAATGAAGAAGGGAGGAAACATTTTTTTTGCTTTTATCAAGCGCTAATCTGATATAGCCTTTTTGATCTTTGAATGCAAAAAGACTATAGACATCCTCCTGTTTTTTTTGTGCTGCATTAAAGCGGGGCCACCTGTGTTTTATTTCGGCAGATTCTACGATAGAAGCCAGGAGCGGGGTGCCACATTCCTGATAGGTAATGCGGTGTACCGAGCGCATAAATCGCTGTTTTTGTAAAGTAGGGGCATCGTTACTGAAATGGCTATTGACTCTAAAACGAACATTAATGGCTTTACCAACGTAAACGACTTTCCCTTTTTTATCATGGAAGTAATATAC
>DDPN01000122.1:1473-2514 GCA_002342205.1 Chitinophagaceae bacterium UBA2467
AGTATCCACTCCTTTGAATTTCTCTTTAAACTTTTTGCAATATGATGCTGTTGGTCTTCATGGATCAGTTTTTTAAATAGAGCAACAGTGGCAGCCGTATCGCCTCCGGCCCGGTGTCTATTTTCCAGTTGAATTCCTAATGAACGACACAGTTTACCCAAACTATAAGAGGGGTATCCTGGTAGAATTTGACGACTTAAACGAACTGTACATAGCTTAGGACTCTGTAATTCAAAGCCCTCTGCTTTCAATTGTGTTTTGACAAAAGTGTAATCGAACTGTACGTTATGCGCTACAAAAATTTGTCCTTTCAATAATTCGTACACTTTACTCGCAATGGCAGAAAAAGGGGGAGCAGTGGCTACCATTTCATTCGTAATGCCAGTCATTTGTTGAATAAAGGGTGGTATTGATTGTAGCGGGTTAACAAGTGATTCAAATGTTTCCACTACAGCAGTGCCATCAAAAATATGAATAGCGATTTCGGTGATGCCATTTGCGGCGGCATGGGAGCCCGTTGTTTCAATATCAACCACTGCATACATACAATCCGCTAAATTCGTTAAAATTTAAAAGGCAGATGCAGGCAAAACTGGAGATGTTTCAAAATCGATTGGCCAAGGTGGAACGTCATTTGCGAAAACAGGCGAACCGGCAAGGGGTGACTTGCTATCGCCTTTATGATCACGATTTGCCGGAGTTTCCTATGTGTATTGATCGGTATGAAAATCATCTTTATGTAGCCGAATATAAACGGCGTCATGGGTTGGATGAAGAATTACATGCGCGCTGGCTTCAGGATTCTATCCAGGTTATGAGTGAAACCCTGCAAATCCCTTTGGATCAGATTCACTACAAAGTCAGACAGCGCAAACCGGGTAGGCAGGGCCAATATCAAAAACAGGAGGCTGACAATTCTCATTTTTTTACGGTTACTGAAAATGGGCTTAGGTTTTTGGTTAATCTGGATGAATATCTCGATACCGGGTTATTTCTGGATCATCGAGATACCCGAAAAATGGTTAGGGAGTGTAGTCAAGG
>DDPN01000122.1:2532-2879 GCA_002342205.1 Chitinophagaceae bacterium UBA2467
CACACCACTACAATTGATTTATCGAATACCTATATAGATTGGGCAAAAAAAAATATGGCTTTAAATGGCTTTACAGGAAGCAGCCATTCCTTTATTGCCGCAGATGTATTGCAATTATTGCCCCAGCTAGAGGCTAATTCATATGACCTGATTGTCATGGACCCTCCAACTTTTAGTAATAGCAAAAAGATGGATGAGGTGCTGGATATTCAACGTGATCATGTACGCTTAATAAATCAGTGCATGCGTTTATTGAAGCAGAAGGGAATGCTAATTTTTAGTACGAATTTAACCAGCTTTGTCTTTGACTCTTCTTTGTCAAAACAGTACAACTGTAAGGATATTAC
>DDPN01000133.1 GCA_002342205.1 Chitinophagaceae bacterium UBA2467
GGGTTAACTTTCTCGTCATCAGCAATACGCTGATGATCATCTTCGCGATGCTCTTTTCGCCCCTCACGTATAGAATGCATAGTAAAATCAGGCATAACAATTGGAGAAATAAAAATCTTCTTATTGGCTACGCCCTTGATTTGACTCGAGGCTTTCATTTGTGCAACAGAAGGGATGAATCTACCTGAATAAATCTTACGATCTGAAACATCTTGCACAGTTCTAGGTAATTGAACAGGATGAGGCATCGATTTCTGTATAAAATCAACTTCATCCTTGGTTATTTCATAGTCGAGCTGATTTACTTTTTTGCCAACTTCATCAGAATATACTTTTTGGTTTATTTCATTCGATACGTAAGTATTTTGGCTAATTAAGTTCTTACTCGCTGCTACAGCTGGAATAGTAGTGGATTTTGGTGCTACCGATTGAGAGATTATTGTTTTAGCAACACCATCGACAGACCTACTTGATGAATTAGCTACAATAGAATTAGATTTCTCAAACTCTTTTTTTACTTCGAGGTCAGCATGGGTAGGCTCCAATTGATTTTTATTGACTACTTCTGTTCTTCTACTAATAACCGACGAAGTTTCATTTTCAATTTGCGGTTGCTTTTGCCCGCTTTTGTGAGAATCAAAATAAAAATAACCTGTTGCAGAAGCAATACCTAGAAACAGAATGATTGCAACGGCATTGCGAAGAAGTCTGTATTTATATTGAGTCTGAAATAGCTCTCGCTTGTCTAATTGACTTTCAAGAGCTGCCCAGATTTTATCATCTGGTTCTTCACGTTGTCCCTCAATCCCTTCTTTAAAATATCGATCAATCTTGTGTAAATTTTTATCCATACGCTAAAAGTTTATGGGCTTAGCAATCTTGTTTATTCTATTTAATTCCTGCTGTAGAAGGTTTCTTGCATCCGATAGGTTTGACTTTGAAGTACCCTCCGAAATGCCAAGTAGATCAGCAATTTCTCTATGCTTCATTCCTTCAAAAACATAAAGATTAAATACAGCCTTATACATTGGAGGAAGCCCTTGTATTAAGCTAATTAATTCCTTTGCACTTAACGTTTCAATAGGAAGTGAGGGTGCAAGGTCACCAATCTGCAACTCATCAACCGATACAACTTTTGAAAGGAATGGCTTAGAACGAAGACGTTGCAAAGAAGTATTTACCATTATTTTTCGAATCCAGCCTTCAAAACTACCTTCTCCCCTGTACTGGTGAATTTTGGTGAATACTTGTAAAAATCCTTCTTGCATAACTTCTTCAGCTTCCTCCTTTGTGCGAGAGTACCGCATGCAAACAACCAGCATAGTGGATGCAAATTGCATATACAATCGGCTCTGACTCTGCCGGTCGCCTTTTTTACAACCTTGTATTAAATTATCCAACAAATTCACTCAAAGCAATTGGTCTATTAATAGATGCATAAAAGTATTTAACGGTTGGGTCTACTTGAATATTTTTTAGCAACCTGATAATCACTTGAAAATCTTAAAATTATGTTAATAGGAACGTCTTTTTTCAACGGGACCCAACCCTTTTTGATCCTACCCCATCTACCTAATCGAAACCATTTTGTTCACAAAATTCATATGTATGAGAACCAACAATTTTAAATGGATGCTTTTAGTTGGATTACCCCTTTTATTCTTCAGTGTTACATCGTGTAGTAAGAATAAAAATGGCAGCCAAAAAATCGACATCTATCTAACGGATGGCCCAGCCGACTTCGATGCAGCTAATATTGAAATTTTAGCGGTGGAAGTAAAAGTAGACACCAGTTCAGAGCATTGCAATAATGATCATTTTGGAGATAATGATGACGACAGAGATGATCACCTCAGACGTCGTGATGAGTTTGGCGTATGGCAAACAGTCAACTTTACACCAGGCATATATGATGTATTGCAATTAAGAAATGGCATCGACTCATTGATTGCAAGCACCACCGTAAATGGCACAGTGCGTAAAATTCGATTTACCCTTGGCTCAAATAATACTGTCGTTGTCAATGGTATTTCATACCCTCTTTTGTTACAAAATCCTACGTCAAACTATTTGTATGTCTCTCTAAATGACAGACACAGAGACCGCGAAAATGGTGGCAGTTTGGCTGTTTGGGTTGATTTTGACCTAGCCCGTTCTATTGTGTTGGTTAATGGCCAATACTACTTGAGACCAGTTTTACGTCCGTTTTGCAACAGCAATTTTGGAGAAGTGGAAGGTAGAGTTCTTCCAGCGGCAGCAGCAGCTATTGTTAAAGTATATAATGGCACCGACACAGCTAGCGCTATTCCCAATCCAGATGGCTTCTTTAAAGTCAGAGGACTTAATCAAGGCAACTATTCAGTTTTGATTGACGCAATAACGCCCTATAGAGACACAACAATTTCTAATGTTGCCGTTTTGACTGGCAGAGATACGAGAATCGGAACCATTACATTACGTCAATAATAGTTTCTCTCAAAGCAAGCTGATCAAGTGAACAGCGAAGCAGGTTCTAATAGAGCCTGCTTTTTTATTTTATACTAATTGAATTTTTGAGCAATTGTGCCGAAACAAGGGCTGCAAATAATTGTATAATTCCCATGACAATAAAAAGCGCAGTAAAAGAAAAATAATAGGTCAATAAACCACCCATTCCAAAAGCAACACCAGAAACAATTTGAGATTGCCCGGTTGATAACCCCCATGCATAGGTGTCTTGCTCTTCGGTCAGACTTGAGGCATACAAAGAATCCCAAAGGGGCGTTCCAATAGCTTCAGCGATACCCAACCCCACTTGAACTAAGAAAAGCTTAAACGGATTATCCACCAGCAAATAACCAAAGGTGAGCAATGCATTTAATGTGTAGCCAAAAATCATCATTTGAACTTTATACTTTTTTCGGTTAAATAGACGACCAAAAAGAATATAACAACATCCCGTACAAACCAGGTATGCCGACCACGCCCAGGTGATATCAAGTATATCACCACCCACTTTTTCAGCGAAAATCGCATACAGAGGCCCAATCATTCCCTCACCAAAGTACCAGATGTTGGCCCCCAAAAGCAGTGTGCGTGTCGTTTTATTGAATTTCATAAAGTATCGCTCTAACAGAATCTTAAAATAGGCTTTAGTTTAATCATTATCAAGGTAAATCCAGTTAAAAAATAGGCCCTGACAAAAGTCAAGGCCTATGGTTGGTCGGGACGACTAGATTCGAACTAGCGACCCCTTGCACCCCATGCAAGTGCGCTACCGGGCTGCGCTACGTCCCGCTCCAATGGAAATGTCCAGGGGAGGGCAAATTTAGCGCATTTTTCCAGATTTTTTGGAACGGAAGGCAAGCTGTAACTTTGAACCTTAATGAAGCTCCTCATTAAGCAAGCTCTTGTCGTTGACCCCCACTCTGCTTTCAACGGCAAAAAAGTAGACATCCTCATAGAAAATGGGATTATTTCCAAAATTGGATCTGTAAAAGAAGATACAGCAGACAAAATTGTATCTAGTCCAGGCCTGTGCATCTCACCAGGATGGGTTGATACGTTTGCAAATTTTGCAGACCCTGGATATGAGCACAAAGAGTCACTAGAAACTGGGGCTGCTGCCGCTACCGCTGGTGGATTTACAGATGTGTTGATAATCCCTAACACAAATCCAGTCATTCACAATAAGGCAGGAGTTGAATACATTTTACATAAAAGCCAACATCTTTCTTGCACCATACATCCAATAGGAGCAATCACAAAAAATAATGATGGAAAAGAACTCGCAGAGATGTATGATATGAAAGCAAATGGCGCACTTGCATTTTCGGATGGCTTACGATGTGTGCAATCCGCTGGATTACTTATTAAAGCACTGCAATATGTAAAAGCAGTTGATGCGGTGGTGGTGCAATTACCAGATGATCACAGTATTAATCCAAGTGGTTTAGTAAATGAAGGAATCACTTCCACTCAATTAGGATTACCTGGAAAACCAACTATCGGTGAAGAGTTAATAGTAGCGAGAGACATTGCACTTTGTCAATATGCAGAATCAAAACTTCATCTCACTGCTTTGAGCACGGCCACTTCATTAGATATGATTCGTGCCTCCAAAAAAACCGGAAACAGCGTTAGCTGCTCCGTGACGCCCTATCACCTCTTTTTTAGTGAAGAAGATTTGATTAGCTACGATACAAATCTTAAAGTAAATCCTCCACTTCGAACTACAGCAGATCGAAAAGCATTACAAAACGCAGTAGCAGAAGGACTGGTGGACTGTATCGCCAGCCATCACCTTCCGCATGAATCAGATAGTAAAAAAGTAGAATTTGAAAATGCACAATATGGAATGATTGGGCTGGAAACCGCTTACGCCGTTACCAATACTTGTGTAGAAGGGTTAACACCGCAACGTACAGTGGAGTTACTCTCGATTAACCCAAGAAAAATATTTGGGCTAAGTATCCCCGTCATTCAAGAAAAAGAGCCAGTTCGATTTACATTGTTCGATCCAACCTTGACCTGGACTCCTTCGAGTGAAAAAACTAAGTCGCATTCGAAAAACTCGCCATTTTTTGGAAAAGAGCTGAAGGGAAAAGTACTTGGCACCCTACACCCAAATGCAATTACTATTATAGTATGATTGGGAATAAATTCATAGGTGCGCTTATTACTGCTTTACTAATGGCTATTATAAGCTGGGTTGGGTTTAATAATAATTTACTATCCCCTAACCTAACACAGCTATTGGTATACCTTGTTTTTGCATTGAGTATTTCATTCACCCTGTTATTGAGACGAGATTCCAACTTAAAGTTTGGAGATTATTTTCAAATGGGTTTTAGGCATTTCATATTAATTACGCTCGTAATGGCCATTTTCACCTATGCCTTTGCACATTTTTATCCCGAGTTGCGTGAACAATCTGCAATAGCTTTTAAAGCCCTTCTTGAAAAAGAGCAAAATAAGACCCCTGCAGAGATAGAACAGGATGTTAAACTCTATAAAGAGGGATATGCCACAGCGCTGGTTTCCCGCTCAATTTTCGGATATTTGATGGCAGGTGCGTTAGTGACAGCCATTAGCTCACTTCTATTGACCCTACAAAAAAAATAATGGACCTTTCGATTGTCATCCCCCTATTAAATGAAGCCGATTCACTACCTGAGCTAACCGAGTGGATTGAGCAGGTAATGCAACGAGAGAAAACCACGTACGAAGTAATTTATATTGACGATGGCAGTACCGACAATTCATGGGCTGTTATAGAATCACTACGGGAGCGTAATTCGAATGTCAAGGGAATAAAGTTCCAACGGAATTATGGAAAGTCGGCTGCACTACAAGTAGGTTTTACAGCTGCACAAGGAGACATTGTTGTTACAATGGACGCCGACTTGCAGGACTCTCCAGAAGAAATACCAGAGATGCGTACAATGATTCTGAATGGTGGATATGATTTGGTAAGTGGATGGAAAAAAATTAGATACGATAATACTTTTACAAAGAACATTCCCTCCAAGTTTTTTAATGCAGTGACGCGAAAAATGTCAGGGATTGCATTGCATGATTTTAACTGCGGACTAAAAGCCTATAGAAAAAATGTAGTGAAAAGCATTGAAGTGTATGGTGAAATGCATCGCTATATTCCCGTACTCGCAAAATGGTCTGGCTACAAAAAGATTGGCGAAAAAGTAGTTGAACACAGAAAGAGAAAGCATGGTGTATCCAAATTTGGCTGGGACCGTTTTATCAATGGATTTTTGGATTTATTATCGATCACCTTTGTAGGTAGATTTTCTAAACGTCCCATGCACTTTTTTGGGCTGTGGGGATCTGTTTGCTTTTTAGCAGGTTTTTTTGTTTCAACATACTTGATCATATCAAAAATTGTTGATTCCGATTTTGCACTCACCAATCGCCCAGGGTTTTATATAGCATTGACATTGATCATGATTGGCATGCAGTTATTTTTAGCTGGCTATTTAGGTGAATTGATTGCTCGCAACTCTTCCACGCGCAACCACTACTTGATCGAAACCCAAACCGGACTTTAATGGGTAGCATTTTTATTATAGGACCGGCGCACCCGCTTCGGGGAGGAGGCATTGTTAGCTTTAATGAACGATTAGCAACTGCTTTTCAGGAGAGTGGTCACTCTTGTGAAATTTGGTCATTCTCTCTTCAATACCCTTCTTTTTTATTTCCTGGAAAAACTCAATTCTCTACTAGCCCCGCCCCTCCAAATCTTACAATTCACTCCGTAATCAATTCCATTAATCCATTCAACTGGATACGTGTAGGGAAGGCCATTCGAAAAAGAAGACCATCACTGGTAGTAGTTCGTTTTTGGATCCCCTTTATGGGACCCTGCTTAGGGACAATTCTTAGGATTATAAAAAGAAAAGAAACTAAAATCATTTGTATTGCTGACAATGCAATCCCGCATGAAAAAAGACCGGGTGACCGTATTTTTTCTAGCTACTTTTTCAACAGTTGTGATGCCTTTATTGCCATGAGTAAAACCGTGGAAACAGACTTAAAATCACTAGTCAGCAATAAACCTGTTCAACGTACGGTGCATCCTTTATACGATCACTTTGGCAACCCTGTTTCTAAAAGTAGTGCAAGGGAAAAACTGGGTATCAGTCCATCTGAAAAAGTGATTTTATTCTTTGGATTTATTAGAAAATACAAAGGCTTGGATCTACTCCTAGAGGCCATGTGCGATTCTCGCATTAAAGAGCAAAACATTAAGCTTCTCATTGCAGGAGAGTTCTATGAAAAAAAGGAACCTTTCTTAGCATTCATAGAAGAAAATAAGTTGAACCAATCAGTAAGACTAGATAGCCACTTTATAGCCGATTCGGAGATTGCTAATTACCTCTGTGCTGCCGATGTAGTGGTGCAACCCTACCGAAATGCTACTCAAAGTGGCGTTACTCCCCTCGCTTTTCACTTTGAAAAGCCAATGATTGTTACCAATGTTGGAGGGCTTCCTGAAATGGTACCTAACGAAGGAGTTGGACTTGTTTGTGCACCTACTCCAAACGCAATAGCTGATGCAATTATTCGTTTTTATGAAAAAGGGGACGACTTCTTCCATGCAGGTATTGTTGAGGAAAAGAAAAAATACGACTGGTCAACTATGATTAACACCATTATGGAGCTCTCCCAAAAATGAACCAACTATGAAATTAATTTACGCGTTCATTTTTATGTCAGTTTTAGGATTTAACAGTATTGTTTACTCCCAAAACAAAACTCCACTCTTTCCCGCATCCATAAAAAAGTTAGAGGCACACCAAGACACTTTAAAAGAATTTGCCTACTATTTAAACACAGATAGTTTGACTGAAGACCGGATGATTGCAGATAGTCAATTCACCCGTACACTTGTAAGAGCCCTACAGACCCCCTTTTCATTTTATTATCCTTTCGATTCTGTAAAAGGAGTTGCAAAGTTGTACGCGCCTGACTCTAGCTTTAGAATCATTACGTGGAATTTACAATATGATGATTATTACTGCAGACAACGGGGTGCTATACAGATGAATACAAAAAATGGCGCTTTAAAGTTAT
>DDPN01000081.1:0-2311 GCA_002342205.1 Chitinophagaceae bacterium UBA2467
CGTAATCTAATGTTGAAAGTGGACGATAGGTGTCTTCTACCCACTCGCTCACATTACCTGCCATATTATAAAGACCAAATGCGTTAGGGTAGTAAGATTCTACAGGCGCTGTATAAAATGCACGGTCGTTCAGTCCTCCGGCTACACCAGCATTATCACCGTTTCCTCTTTTAAAGTTTGCATAAAACTGTCCTTGTAAACTACCTCTTCTGTTTTCACGAAGACCGTTTACATTTTGTCCCCAGGGATAAATTTGTTTATTAGACTGCAATTCTTCTCCACGCTTTCCTTCTTTCAAACTGGTGCGGGGGTTTTGACCAATCAATCCATATGCAGCATATTCCCACTCAGCTTCAAAAGGAAGACGATATTCTGGACTAACAATGCCAGACTCTAAAGTTGGTTGCTGTGGAGCGCGACCTTTGCTGGCACGCATAGCTTTACCGGGAGGAGCTGTGTAAAGTCCTAACAAATAAGAGCGGGTATTGAAGTTGTTGTCACCCTGCTGAGCACCGGGTTTCAAATTATTTTTATTGATGAATCCTTTCTCAACTAATGTGGATTCATTGTAACGATCTGTTCTCCACAAACAGAAATCTTTAGCTTGTTTCCAACTAACTCCTACAACGGGATAGTAATTGAAAGCCGGGTGACGGAAGTAAAGTTCTACAGAAGGTTCGTTATAACTCAATTCACTTCTCCAAACTAGTGTATCGGGTAAGGCACCCTCTACAATCTTTACGTTTTCAGGATCTGAAGGATCAAAAATTTTAGATAGCCAGAAAATATATTCTCTGTAATGCACATTGGCGACCTCCGTACGGTCCATATAAAAAGAGGGTACTGATACACGACGAGGAATATTGTTCCAATCGGCCATTACATCTTCTTCAGTCTGGCCCATTGTAAAAGTTCCACCCTCAACAAATACCAGACCTGGTCCGGTAGCTTGATCCTTGGCCTGTGCCACCTGAAATCCGCCTTTTTCGTTATAATTCCATCCAGTTACGCTGGATTTGGGCGATTTTTTAGCAAAAAGGCCCTTTCCTTTACAGGAATTGAGCACAACAAGACTGGTCAAGGCCAGTATAAAAGCGAAAAAACGTCTCGAGTTTAGCATAATCCTTCGATTGGTAATGAGTAACGCGGGTTTAACTCTCGTTATTGCCCACTTTTATGCCCCTATAAGCAGGGTCTGCGAATTTAGGCAGTTTGCTTCACAAACGGATTCCGCGCGCTTTAATTTTTTGCCTTCACAACCCCTTTTGCAACAAGAGATTAGGCCAATTGCAAGGCGGTAGTCACTTTTTTTAAAAAAAAGGGATATTTTAACAATATTATGGCCCCGTCTGCGTTTTCCTCCCGAAGGGAGGACCCCCTAAAGGAGGTCGCCCGGGTCCAAGGCCCCCAAAACCGACAAAAATTTTCAATATTGAAAAAAAATCTGTTTTCCGGAGGTTTTTGATCAAAAACGCTATATTTACACACTATTTAAAAAATTTCTAATGAGACTAACTGCACTTAAACTGACTGCCAGCATCCTGCTAGTTTGTGGCCTGACTGCCAACGTATCCGCGCAGACTGACCCCATCAATGTTGTAACTACAGCCGTTCCTTTCTTGCGTATTTCTCCTGACGCTCGTTCAGGTGGAATGGGTGAAATGGGAGTTGCTACTTCTCCTGATTCTTACTCTGGAATTTGGAACGTTGCAAAGGTTGCTTTCAACCAGTCTAACGCACGTATTTCAGCTACGTATACTCCATGGATGAAAGACCTCGTAAACGATGTTTACCTGGCTTCTGTTACTGGTTTCAAGAAGTTGGATGACAACCAAGCTTTATCTGCTTCGGTTCGTTATTTCAGCCTTGGTAACATCCAGTTCACTGATTTCACTGGTGCTGCTTTGGGAACAGAGCACAGACCACGTGAATTTGGTGTTGACCTTGGATATTCTCGTAAACTTTCTGACAAAAGTGGTGTAGGTATCACTTTGAAGTATATCAATTCTAACCTAACTGGTGGTTTGACCAACGGAAGCACAACGTATAAGACTGGTTCTTCAGTTGCTGCTGATTTGGGTTACTACCATGATGGTAAAAAGAACGGTACAGGTCTTGCTTGGGGAGCTGTTCTTTCTAACCTTGGTGCTAAAATTTCTTACACCAATAATGCAGATGCGAAAGACTTCATCCCTGCTAACCTAGGTTTGGGATTGAACTATACTAAAAAGTACAACAACACAAACACCCTTTCTTTCGGTGCTGAGTTGAACAAATTATTAGTTCCAACTCCTCCAGGTGCTGGTGCTAC
>DDPN01000081.1:2346-15710 GCA_002342205.1 Chitinophagaceae bacterium UBA2467
GATGCTCCAGGTGGATTTGGTGAGGAAATGAAAGAAGTTTCTGTAGGTACAGGTGCTGAGTGGGCTTATAATGGCCAGTTCTTCTTCCGTGCTGGTTACTTCTATGAGAACAAAACAAAAGGAGATCGTCGTTACTTCACAACTGGTTTAGGTGTGAAATACAATGTATTCCACTTCAACTTCGCTTACCTGATTCCTTCTGGAAGCGGTGTGAATCGTAACCCTCTTTCAAATACTCTTCGTTTCCAGGTTTCATTTGACTTGGGTGGTAAATAATTATAGCGTTTTCAATTTCAAAAAGGCCCTGGATTCCCGGGGCCTTTTTGTTTATTTGCACTAAATCGATTTTATGTCTTTACGAATAGGTTCTGGTATTGACTTTCATCAGTTGGCTGAGGGACGTGCGCTATGGATCGGAGGTATTCAAATTCCTCACCATAAAGGAGCGGTGGGCCACAGTGATGCGGATGTATTGCTACATGCTATTTGTGATGCATTGTTAGGTGCTTTGGCTTTGGGTGATATTGGGCAGCATTTCCCAAACACTGACGAGGCCTATAAAAATATTGACAGTAAGATTTTACTTAAGAAATGTGTTGAGCTGATAAAATCCAAGGGTTATTCAGTGGTGAATGTAGATGCTACATTATGTTTGGAAGCTCCCAAGATCAGGCCTTACGTTACAAAGATGCAGGAGACAATAGCCCCGCTACTTGGTGTTGAACTGGACGCTGTTTCGATCAAAGCAACAACAACCGAAAAAATGGGTTTTGCAGGAAGAGAAGAAGGTCTAATGGCGCAAGCCACTGTTTTGCTTCAACAATCTTAAACTTCCACCGCTATCTTTGCGCGATGACGTCCCTGTCTGTTAAAATTGTCAATCGATCAACCAATCCGTTGCCTGCATATGCAACAGAATTTTCATCAGGGATGGACTTACGTGCCAATTTGTTGGAGACGATTGTTCTTGCTGCAGGAGAAAGAAAATTAATTCCTACCGGACTTTTTATAGAGTTACCAAAAGGCTACGAAGCACAGGTGCGTCCGCGCAGTGGTCTTGCCTTGAAACAGG
Organism: Chitinophagaceae bacterium UBA2467; assembly: GCA_002342205.1. Lineage (GTDB taxonomy): Bacteria > Bacteroidota > Bacteroidia > Chitinophagales > Chitinophagaceae > JJ008. The sequence goes on from DDPN01000081.1 coordinate 3,419, forward strand.
GTATAACCTGTCTTAATTCTCCTGGTACAATTGATGCGGATTATAGAGGGGAAATTGGCGTATTGCTAATCAATCTTTCGGGCCAAGAACAAATAATTCAACATGGCGACAGAATTGCACAATTGGTGATTCAGCCTGTTGTGCAATGTGCGTGGGAGGCGGTTACTGAATTGTCAGCTACGCAAAGAGGAGAGGGTGGTTTTGGTCACACCGGAGTCAAATAAATTAATTCATGAGAATCCTTCTACCCATAATTTTATTTGCAGTACTGTTGACATCTTGCCGAAGTACTCGAAAAATTCAAACAGCAATTGTAAAAAAGGACAGCACGCAGACTAGCATACTTTCAGATCTGGAAAAAGCGCGTTTGGATTCGATTGCATTTATCAAGGAAAACTATGCTCAGCTTCAAGCACGCCGTATCAATTACACAACTTTCAATGCAAAATTGGATGTTGATTATGATGATGCAGCTGGTAACAAATTAAATCTTAACGCACAAATTCGTTTGTATAAAGACAGTGTTATTTGGGCCTCTATTACTGCTATATTAGGTATAGAGGGACTTCGTGTTTACATTACCAGGGACTCTGTCAAAATTTTGGACAAACAAAGTAAAGTATACCTGGCGCGCAGTGTAGCATACTTGACAGAAGTAACTGCACTTCCCCTCACACTTTCTTCTCTCCAGGACTTATTAGTGGGGAATCCTATTTTTCTGGACTCTACCCTTCATGCCTATAGCAAGGGCCCCTCTACGATTTCACTCCATGGTGTAACTGCATTTTTTAAAATTCTATTCACCATCAGTGAGCAGGAAAAGCAATTGCTTAGCACTAAACTGGATGATCTGGATGAAACCCGAAACCGAACTAGTTTTTTAAGCTATGCAGAATATGATGCTAAAACGGGCACTCCTTTTTCGCAGCGCCGAACCATTTCGGTTTCAGAAAAGAAAAAATTGAATGTGGAGCTCCGATTTAAGCAGTATGCATTTAATGAAACGTTAAGTTTTCCTTTTGCTATTCCAAAAAATTATCGTCGCGGTTGAGTAATAAAATTTATTTTGCAACCAATCGTTATAACCGTTTCATGCGCTATAAACTAATTTTTCTTCTTTTGTTGAGTTGGGCGGGTTTGACTGCTAGCTATGCGCAGCCCGGTAACGATAAGTCACAACTAGAAAAGGAGCGACAAGAAATACAAAAAGAGCTAAAAGAGATTCAGAGTCTTTATGAGTCGGTAAAGGGCCAGACTAAACAGACGCTTAGTCAATTAAATGTCCTTAATAAAAAGATTTCTATTCAAGAACGCTACATCAATAGCATCAGCCGCGAAATTCGTTCGATTGATGACGACATTTATTTAAGTGAATTAGAGATTTATCGATTGAATAGACAATTGGATACGCTTAAAGTGCAATATGCTCGTTCTGTTGCGTATGCCTATAAGAATCGAAGTAATTACGATTACGTAAATTTTATTTTTTCGGCAAGCAGTTTTAATGATGCCGTAAAGCGTATTTCTTATTTGAAGAGCTATCGTGATTACCGGGAAAAACAGGTGGGAACTATTTATAAGACGCAGGAGTTGATTCTAGAGCGACGTAAACAACAATTGGTTCGAAAAGAACAGAAAAATACTGCATTGGAAACACAGACGAAACAAGTGCAGGAACTGGCGGCGCAGAAAAAAGAAAAGAACGCAGTGGTGGCGCAGTTAAAAAGTAAAGAAAAAGAATTGTCTCGTCAGATAGCCGAAAAGAAAAAAAGGGACCGCGACTTGCAAAATGCCGTACTGGCAATTGTCAGAAGGGAGATCGAGTTGGCTAAAAAAGAAGCCGAGGAACGTAAGCGAAAAGAAGAGGAAGAAAGAAAAAGAAACATGGCTGTTACTACTGGCGGGGCTCCTGCTAAGCCGGGTGCTGCTACTGCAGACAAGCCTACTGCACCTTCAACTACTCCTGTGTCTACCGACGCAACTGCTTCTTCTTCGCGCAGAAATGAATTAGCAAAGAGACCTGAGAGTTATTTGGATCTTAATGCCAAGGACATTGCATTAAATAGCAGCTTTGAAGCAAATCGCTACAAACTACCTTGGCCAGTTGACAATGGTATTGTGGTGCTAAAATTTGGTGACAACAAAATTGAAAATACTTTTTTGACTATTGATAATCCGGGTCTCACCATTGCAACTCCTAGTGCAGGTAGTAATGTAAAAGCCGTTTTTGAAGGAGAAGTGCGTGGGGTGTATAACCTCGGAGACGGGATGGCTGTAACCATCCGGCATGGAAAGTATTTTACAACGTATAGTAATTTGTCTTCAGTTACTATTGCAAAAGGAGCGATGGTTAAAACTGGACAAATTATTGGGAAGACAGGAAAGGATGAAGAAGGGAATGGTGGTCAGATTGATTTTATCATGACCATGGAGACTAAAAAAATCGATCCTCAAGGCTGGCTTCGACGCTAATTACTCTTTTATAAAGCGCGCGTATAGTTTTTCATATTGTGGTACGATATGATGAATATCGAATTTACACGCTTGCTTATATGCATTATCCCTAAACGTTTGTAAGGTTTGTTCATCTTGTAACAACGAGAGTACTTGTTTACTCATCGAATCTGTATCTCCCACTTTGCTGAGCATACCGGTTTCTCCATGAATATTGATCTCTCCTAATCCGCCGGCATCTGTGGATACAACAGGAACTCTAGCGGCCATAGCTTCTAGTGCTGCTAATCCAAAACTTTCATATTCGGAAGTCAGTAGAAAAACATCTGCAATCGCAAGTATGTCTTCCATTTGCTCTTGCTTTCCTACAAACAGTACATCTTCGCTCACCCCTAATTCACGGCTTAGATCCTCTGCAGTGCTACGCTCCGGTCCGTCACCTACAAATAATAATTTGCTGGGTATTTTACTATGTACTGCAGCAAATATTTTTACTACGTCGGGGATACGCTTTATTTTTCTAAAGTTGGATGCATGTAATAAAATACGTTCGCCCGCCGGAGCAATTGCTTTTCGAAATGCATCGATAGGTTTACGGTTAAAACGTGCGACATCCACAAAATTCATGATCACCTCAATCTCTTTTTCTATTTTGAAATGACGATACGTCTCCTCGCGTAAGTTGTGTGATACCGCTGTGATTGCATCACTTTCGTTAATAGAAAATGTAACAACCGGAGCATAGGTTTTATCGCGTCCTACCAGTGTGATGTCGGTCCCGTGGAGCGTTGTGATAAAGGGGACTTGAATTCCTTCTTTCGCTAAAATTTGTTTTGCTAAATAAGCCGCTGAGGCGTGAGGGATGGCATAGTGCACATGTAACAAATCCAGGCGATGATTTTTGATCACATCTACAAGCGTGCTGGCTAGGGCTGTTTCATAAGGCGGAAAATCGAATAACGGATAAGTAGGCACTTGCACCTCATGGTAAAAGATATTGGGAACAAATCGTTCTAGCCGAACAGGTTGTTGGTAGGTTATAAAATGAACTTCGTGGTTTTTTTGTGCCAGCGCTTTACCAAGCTCAGTGGCTAATACGCCTGAGCCTCCAAACGTGGGATAACATACGATACCAATCTTCATACTATTGCGCTGGTTGAGTCTGTAAAGGTAGGCTATTTAAGAGAGGTGATTTCATGACGGGGAATCATTAACTTCAGGATCAATAAACAACCAATTTATGCTTTCGTTCATTCGTTTTATGGTACTCTTTTTGTTAGTGGTGATCCAAAGTGCTTGGGCTCAAACTACTGACTCTGTGTTTATTAAGAATTTGGCTGATGAGATTTTGCTTCATGCAAGGGCCTATGAGCAGTTGACCTATCTAACTAAGCAAATTGGACCTCGCTTAGCAGGTTCAGCAGGAATGGTGAAGGCTGAGCAGTGGGGTTTGAAAGAAATGCAAAAAGCAGGGGCGGATAAAGCATGGGGGCAGGAGTGTTTGGTACCCCATTGGGTGAGAGGTGGGGTAGATAAGGCCACCGCTTTATTTGCTTCCAATGATAAAAAAGGAATACCGTTGGATGTAGTTGCATTAGGTAATTCAATCGGAACTGGGTCAACTCCGTTACGTGCAGAGGTAGTGGAGGTAAAATCTTTTGAAGATTTAGAAATCAAAAAGGAACGGGTTAAGGGCAAGATTGTTTTTTATAATTATCCTTTCAATCCCACTTATGTTCGCACATTTCAGGCCTATGGAGATGCCAATAAATACAGGGGGCAAGGGCCTTCTCAAGCGGCTAAATATGGAGCCGTTGGAACGATTGTCCGCAGTATGAGTCATGGTACTAATAATCATCCGCATACGGGGGCAACACGCTATGATAGTCTATATAATAAAATTCCGGCGGTGGCTATTGGATTAGAAGATGCAGATCAATTAAGCAGATGGCTTACAAAGGAATCAGTGCAGGTGCAAATCAAAACTAATGGTCATTTTTTGCCTGACACAATTGGTCATAATGTAATTGGAGAATTGACTGGTACTGAATTTCCCGATGAAATTATTACAGTAGGTGGGCATCTGGATAGCTGGGATAATTGTGAAGGAGCACATGATGATGGAGCAGGGTGTGTTCAAACGCTTGAAATACTACGAGCCTTTAAAGCAATCGGATATCGTCCGCGTCATACTATACGTTTTGTATTATTTGCCAATGAAGAAAATGGATTGAGGGGAGGTTCTAAATATGCAGAGGAGGCGAAACAAAAAAATGAAAAACACATTTTTGCACTGGAGAGTGATGCAGGAGGATTTACTCCGCGCGGTTTTGGATTTACGATAAGTGATGCACAGTATCAAAAAGTACTGGGTTGGCAATCGCTGATTGCTCCTTATGGATGTAGTGAATTTAGTCGCGGAGGAGGTGGTGCAGATATCGGACCACTTAATCGCACATTTAATACACCTGTTGCCGGTTTACAACCCGACTCGCAGCGTTATTTTGATTATCATCATGCCCGCAACGATGTGTTGGAAGCTGTCAATAAACGAGAACTTGAATTGGGCGCTATAAATATGGCTGCCTTATTATACTTGGTAGACCGATATGGGTTAGGACAGTAGATTATTAGTAGCTGTCGCTACTTTATCAAAGGGGAAGCGTTGCAATACTGCATTCATTTGTGCAGCAATGGCTGGATTACATAAATTCCCAATACTGCCTTCGTGTGTATGGCTGAGCTGAGTAGGTGCTTGATAGGTTCCGTTTTCAATAGCAGCGCCCACCTGACGATAGGCATCTCTAAAAGGGATGCCCTGTAATACAAGTGCATTTACCGCCTCGACACTAAACAGGTGTTCGTATTTTTTATCTTGTAAAAGATTTTCACTGATTTTAATCTGGCTGATCATTTGCTGAAGCAGCAAGATGATTTCTTGTAGTTGCTGAAAAGCTGGAAATAAATGTTCTTTTAATAATTGAAGATCACGGTGATAACCCGAGGGTAGGTTAGTTGTCATCAACATGATTTCATTGGGGAGTGCTTTGAGACGATTGCAGTGTGAGCGAATCAATTCAAATACGTCAGGATTTTTTTTATGCGGCATGATGCTGCTCCCCGTGGTAAGTTCATCTGGAAAACTAATAAAGCCGAATTGCTGATTCATGTACAAGCAAACGTCCATGCTGAAACGAGATAGTGTTTCAGCAATGCCAGACAGTGCTTGCGCAACTACTCTTTCCGTTTTTCCTCTTCCCATTTGTGCATACACTACATTGTAGTTGAGGTTGTCAAATCCAAGAAGTTCTGTGGTATAGGTACGGTCAATTGGAAAGGATGATCCATATCCTGCAGCCGATCCAAGAGGATTTTTGTTGACAACTGAATAGGCTGCTTGCAATTGAATACAATCGTCTACCAAGCTTTCAGCATAAGCCCCAAACCAAAGTCCAAATGAAGAAGGCATAGCTAATTGCAAATGCGTGTATCCGGGTAGCAAAGTCGCTTTATATTTTTCACTCTGTGCTTGTAATAAAGTAAACAAGGGTTGAAGTGATTGCGCAACCTCTTGTAATTGCTGTCTTAGAAAAAGACGGATATCAACGAGCACTTGGTCATTTCTGCTTCGTGCCATGTGAACTTTCTTTCCTGTATCACCTAAACGTTGCGTCAGTTCCCATTCTACTTGTGAGTGAATATCCTCCATATCGGAGCGTAAGTCAAAATTTCCTTTGGTGATTTCTTGATAAATTGATTTTAATTCTTTGCATAGTTTGGCAGATTCCTCAGGGGTAAGCAGGCCTACTTTTCCCAGCATCTTTACGTGTGCAATTGATCCTATTACATCATAACCTGCGAGATAGGCGTCCATTTCTCGGTCTTTGCCAACTGTAAATTTTGTAACAATTTCAGCTGCTTCTTTTCCTTTTTGCCAAAGTTTCATAAGTCCTTATTTAGAGGCTAATTGATCAATGAGTGCGCAATAGCAATCAATTCCATTTTTTATTTCGTCCACTCCTATCCATTCATCTGCACTATGACTTCTGGCTGAATTGCCAGGACCCAATTTGAGAGCGGGAAAAGGAATCAATGCTTTATCTGAAGTGGTTGGTGATCCATAGTAAGCTAGTTTGTTCGTTAATCCGGCTTTCACTAGGGGATGCTCCAAATCGATCATGCTGGATCGTAATCGCGTACTACGGGGTTGGATGGTAATAGAAGTGGGTAGCTCTGATTGTATGGTTGTGATGATCTCTTCAAAGGTGTAGCGTTCATTTACGCGTACATCTACTACAAAACGGCAGGTAGCTGGTACTACGTTGTGTGCCTTATTTTCGGTTTCAATTACCGTTACACTCATCTTAACCGGCCCCAGTAATACAGATCTATTTTCAAATTCATACTCTTGGAACCACTGTATCGCATTTAATGCGTGGTAGATTGAATTATCTCCTTCTTCGCGTGCAGCGTGTCCGGCTTTTCCAGTAGCTATTGCATCTAAAACCAATAGTCCTCTTTCGGCAACTGCCATCGATAATAAGGTGGGTTCCCCAACAATTGCGCAGGTATTGGCATGTAAATGTTCTTTTGTAAAACAACCTTTTGTCTGCTGAATGAAAAGAGGATCTTTTAAAAGTGCTTCAACACCACCGCTACCACTAATTTCCTCTTCAGCAGTGGCTGCCAATACCAGGTTCCATCCTGGAATACCGTTCGCATGAAAATGTAAAAAAGTGGCAATCAGTGCAACCAAAGGTCCCCCTGCATCATTCGCTCCTAGTCCATACAATTTTTCGTTTTCAATGATTGGCGTAAAAGGATCCTTTGTATACTGTGGATTGGGTTTTACGGTATCGTGGTGCGAGTTGAGTAAAAGCGTAGGTTTTGTGAGATCAATATCACCCGCTACTGCATACACATTGTTGCCAGTTCTATAACTTGTTACCCCTTTTTGCTGAAGATAATTTTCTATACAGGTTGCGGTTTGCTCTTCTTCTTTGCTAAAGGAGGGAATCGCGATGAGCGATTTTAATAACTCCAGAGCTTCCTGTTTTAGCAAATTGTTATTCATAGTTATAAACTAATAGTCGTTCCTGCGTTGCCTTGTACCAAGTCTTGTAATTTTTCCGCTTTCCCAATAATTACTTGTTGCACTCCTGCACGTAGAGCACTGAATGCATTATCTAATTTTGGAATCATTCCCGCATGAATCTGTCCCGTTTTTTTCAATTGTTCATATAATGAAGGATTGATCGATTGCAACACAGAATCTTCCTGCTCCGAATTTTCTAGTACTCCTTCTTTTTCAAAGGTAAAGAGTAGTCGAGTTTGAAAAGAGTTGCTTAAGCTAACTGCAATTTCTTGTGCAAGCGTATCGGCATTGGTGTTTAGCAATTGACCTTTTTTGTCATGGGTGATGGGTGCCAGTACAGGAGTTGCTTCGCTAAGAAGTAGACCTTTTAAAAAAGTTGTATTTACCTGGTCAATATCACCCACCCAACCGTAATCAATTGTGGGATGATTGCGTTTATGGGCTTGCACCGTGTTGCCATCTGCCCCGGTAAGGCCAACTGCGTTACAGCCAAGCGCTTGTAGCTGTGCTACAATATTCTTATTGATGTAGCCAGCATACACCATTGTAACAATCTTAAGTGTTTCCGCATCTGTAATTCGACGGCCTTCGATCATTTGTGGAACGATACCCATTTTTTCACTTAGCTGACTAGCTAATTTTCCTCCACCGTGTACTAATAAAGTATAGCAAGGAGTCAGATTGTTTTTGGTGATAGTGAACGTTGCAAAAAGTTGCAAAAATTCCTCCAATTTTTTGGGATTGTCAATCAGCTGACCGCCCACTTTAATGATATAGAGGGTAGGCTTACTCATTGTTGTTCCAAAAGGTTTTTCAATACGGCTTGTGCAGCCCATACTCGGTTACCTGCTTGTTGGGTGACTAAGCTTTGTGTGCCATCCAAAATCTCATCACTTAGTTCAACATTTCTGCGAACAGGTAAGCAGTGCATTACTTTTGCTTGATTGGTGCTTGCCAACGACTGGTTGGTTAACATCCAAGAATCGTTTCCTTCAATCAGTTTTCCATACTCCTGATAAGAACTCCAGTTTTTTACATAGATGAAATCTGCCTTTTCAAGTGCCTCTTGTTGATTGTGTACAACGGTTGCCCCTTCTGTAAATTGCTTGTCTAATTCCAGGCCTTTTGGATGTGTAATTACAAATTCTGCCTCTCCCCAAGCATTGACCCACTCTGCAAAACTATTTGCTACACATTGTGGCAATGGCTTAATGTGTGGGGCCCAGGTTAAAACAATCCGGGGTTTGCGATTAGCGTAGTTGGATGAATGATTTAGTATTTCTTCTTTGATGGTTATAAGATCTGCCAACGATTGAAGCGGATGACGAGTTGCTGATTCGAGGCTAAGTATTGGGATGCCGGCGTATTTTACAAATTGGTGAAGAATTTTTTCCTGATAATCTTCTTCTCTGTTCTTTAATGAGGGAAAGGTGCGTATAGCAAGTATGTCAAAATACTGTCCTAAAATCGGGGCTGCATCTTTTACATGTTCTACCGTTGTGCCATTCATGATGGCACCTTCTGCAAATTCAAGTGCCCAACCCTCCGAACCAATATTAAATACAATGGCTTCCATTCCCAATTGTTGTGCAGCAACCTGTGTGCTTAACCGCGTACGCATACTTGGATTCAAAAAAAGGCATCCGATACGCTTACTTTTTCCAAGTAATTGGTCTTGATATGGATTTTTTTTATAGCGCAGCCCTTGTTCAATAAGTGCTTCAATATTGCTGGCGTCCTTGACTGATAAAAAATGCTTCATACAATAGTTCAATGATTAAGCGAAGAGGAAAGTTTTTTAACCGAATCTATAAAACGTGTTGCATCTGCTTGCGTAAGTGCTAACGAAGGAAGCAAACGAATCACATTCGGTTTTGCTTCTCCGGTGAAAATATGTTCTTCCCACAAAAGCTTTTTTTTGAGTTCACTTAACTCAGCGGGTACATCAAACCCAATCATCAGTCCTCTGCCTCTTACATGCTTAATAGTTGAAATTGACTTCAATTCTTTTTGTACGTACGCTCCAATTTTGGCTGCATTGTCCAAGAGATTCTCTTTTTCTATTACCTCTAAAACTCCAAGCGCGGCCGCACAAGCCAAGTGATTGCCACCAAAGGTGGTTCCTAGCTGAAAATGCTTAGGTTGAATATGTGGAGCAATCAAGATACCTGCTACAGGAAATCCATTTCCCATGCCCTTCGCCATCGAATAGATATCGGCATTTACCCCTGCAAAATCATGACTAAAAAATTGGCCACTTCTTCCGTAGCCACATTGGACACTATCAGCAATATAAACGGCGCCATATTTAGTACAGCAGGTACGTATTTGTCGTAAAAAACTATCTTCTGCAATATGAATACCTCCCACACCTTGTATGCCTTCAATAATTACTGCTGCAATTTCGTCTCCTTGTTTTTTAAAACAATCCTCTAAAGCTTGCTCATCGTTGAAGGGAAGAAAAATGACATTATCTGTTTCATTTACTGGAGCTACATAATTTTTATTGTCTGTAACTGCAACAGCTAATGAAGTACGTCCGTGAAATGCTTTTGAAAAGGCGACCACTTTCTTTCTTCCGGTATGAAAACTGGCAAGCTTGAGCGCATTTTCATTTGCTTCTGCACCACTGTTGCACAAAAACAATTGATACTCTTCTTTGCCGGATACTTGTCCAAGTTTGGTCGCTAACTCTTGTTGTATAGGAATACGAATAGAGTTGGAATAAAAGGCAATCTGATGAAGCTGTTTTTCAATTCTATTTACCCAGTGCGGATGTGTATGTCCAATGCTAATGACAGCATGTCCTCCATACAGGTCTAGATATTCTTGTCCCTTGTCATCCCAAACAGTCGAACCCAGTGCTTTTTGAATGGTGATGTCTTGTATTGGATATACGTCAAACAGTCGCATGATCAGAAATAATTTGCTTTTAATTGAAGGCCAGTAGTTTCATTCCAACCAAATAATAGGTTCATATTTTGTACGGCTTGTCCTGCGGCTCCTTTTAGGAGATTGTCAATGGCCGTATGGATTACCAGTTTATTACCCTGCATCTCCAGTTGCACTACTGCTTTATTGGTTCCCACTACTTGTTTTAAAAAAATGGATTCTGCTGAAAGATGAACAAAGGGGTGAGTGGCATAGTAATCTTGAAAAAGTGTCGTTATTTCTTTCAGTGGTTTTTCTACTGAAACAGTTGAGCTGATAAAAATACCTCTTGTAAAGTCTCCTCTCCAGGGAACAAAATGAATGGAAGCTGGATTTCCATTTGATTCCTGGCTAAGTGATTCACTTATTTCAGAAAGATGCTGGTGCGTGAGGGTTTTATAGGCTTGTATATTGTTGGCACGCCAGCTAAAATGTGAAGTAGCACTTAATGATTGCCCTGCACCCGTAGAACCTGTAATACCTGTTGTATATACCTCTTGCAATAAACCTGCTTTTGCCAGGGGTAGTAAGCCCAGTTGAATGGCAGTTGCAAAACAACCTGGATTAGCGATAGCAGTGGCAGTCTTTATTTGATCTCGGTTTAACTCGGGTAATCCATATATAAAGGAATGTGAAGCAGACTGGTTTTCTTTTTTTAATCTGAAATCATTAGCCAGGTCTATGATTCGAACCGAAGCCGGTATAGTAGTTTCTTTCAAAAATTGGCGAGACTCGCCGTGTCCCAAGCAAAGGAACAAAACGTCAATCGAGGTATCAATCTGGTCAGTGTATTGTAGTGTAGTTTCTCCAATTAGATCGGCGTGGAGTTGTGAAATATTTTTTCCCGCGTTGCTTCTACTATGAACAAATGCTATTTCAACATGTGGGTGACGGAGCAGGAGTCGTATGGTTTCTCCGCCTGTGTAACCTGCACCTCCAATAATTCCTGCTTTAATCTTTTTCATGTGCGGATTGTTGAACACGGTGATAAATTCCTACTTGATTGCCAAAGATGCGTGTGAAGCCTCTCACATCTTCTCCGGTAAAGCCAGCATTCATTTCTCCATACTTTCCAAACTTGCTGTTCATCAGATCGTACGGGCTTTCAATTCCAATTAGTTGGAAACGATAGGGGAGAAGTTGAACAAATACTTTTCCACTCACTGTTTGCTGACTATTTTTTAAATAGGATTCAATATCTCGCATCACTGGGTCGAGTATCTGACCTTCGTGCAGCCAATTGCCGTAGAACTGAGCTAGTTGATCCTTCCACTGCAATTGCCATTTAGTCAATACATGTTTTTCAAGTGCATGATGCGCTTTTAAAATAATCATAGGTGCTGCTGCCTCAAAACCTACTCTCCCTTTAATACCAATAATTGTATCTCCAACATGGATATCTCTTCCAATTGCATATCCACCCGCAATCTGTTGTAATGCCTGAATAGCTTGAACAGGGTGTGAAAAGGTTTGATCGTTAATAGCAACAAGTTCTCCTTTTTCAAAGGTCAAACTAACTTCTTCTGTTCCATTTTTAGTTAGTTGTGTTGGCCAAGCTTCTTCGGGAAGCAGTCCTTTTGAATGTAACGTTTCCTTTCCTCCCACACTTGTGCCCCACAATCCTTTATTGATAGAGTAGAGAGCTTTTTCAAAGTTCATTTCTACTCCCTTACTTTTTAAATAAGTAAGATAAGTAGGGATATCTCTTCCTGTTATAGTCTTTCCATTGTATTCAAAAGAAATATCATTTGATAAAGTTGGTCCAGTAGCATTAACAATATCAGTAATTTTAACGTCACTATCATTATATTG
>DDPN01000132.1:0-2096 GCA_002342205.1 Chitinophagaceae bacterium UBA2467
ATTGGCGAATTCATCAATAAGACATCATACTGATTTTGTTGCGCTGTTTGAATAAAGCTATGCTGTTGATCTGCATCTCCGGTATAAAGCCAAATTAATTGTCCGTTTTTATCGGTTTGAAAATCTTTGACCTTTGTTTTGTATTCTTCCAGCGTAAAAAACTCGTTGTTCGTATTGTTCAGGAGTACAAAGTCTTTTGCTTTTTCATAGAATTTCTCGTCGGAGAGTGCGCCATACTTTACAAAGATTCCTATGTCATTCCATTTTGCTTCATATCCTTTGCGGTCTTTGTTGAAAAGTTCCTGTAGTTTCTCTGCTACTTTTCGGCTGATATAGCTGTTGATCTTTTTTACATTGCTATCACTTTGTAAAAAGGAGCGGCTTACATTGAGCGGAATGTCTGGTGAGTCAATTACACCATGCAGCAGCATTAAAAATTCAGGTACCACATCTTTCACTTCGTCCGTAATAAATACCTGGCGGCTAAATAGCTTGATTTTGTTTTTCTGGATTTCAAAATCATTTTTGAGTTTCGGGAAATAGAGTACACCGGTTAAATTAAAAGGGTAGTCTACGTTGAGGTGAATCCAGAAAAGCGGGTCCTCAGTAAATGGGTAAAGCTCTTTGTAAAAGCTTAGATAATCTTCGTCTTTAAGCTCAGAAGGAGCTTTAGTCCAAATAGGTTGTGTTTTGTTGATGATATTAGGAACGTCAACCGTTTTGTATTTGGTTTTTCCTTCTTTGTCTGTACCATCCTCCACAGATTCAGAGCGTGTGCCAAACTGAATGGGTACAGGTAGAAATTTACCATACTTATCTAGTATCTGCTGAATTCGGTTGTCTTCTAAAAATTCAGCCGACTCTTCGTTTACATATAGGATAATATCAGTTCCGCGTGTTTCTCTTTTTCCGGCACTTATTTCAAACTCCGTGCTTCCATCACAAGTCCAACGAGCTGGTTCTGCTCCTTCTTGGTAAGAGAGAGTTTGTATTTCTACTTTTTCTGACACCATGAAAGCAGAATAAAAACCTAAACCAAAACGACCGATTATCTCATTGGCATCCTTGGCTTCTTTGAATTTTTCCATGAATTCAGTAGCGCCGGAAAAAGCCACCTGATTAATATATTTTTTAAGCTCTTCTGCAGTCATACCCAGACCTGCATCAGAGATTGTGATCGTTTTTTTCTTTTTGTTGACACTCACCTGGATGGTCAGATCGCCCAGGTCTTTGTTGTACTGACCCAGGGAACTCAGTCTTTTGATTTTTTGGGTTGCATCAATTGCATTACTCACTAGCTCACGTAAAAAGATCTCGTGGTCGGAGTAAAGAAACTTCTTAATAATGGGGAAAATGTTCTCCGTGTTAATAGAAATCGTGCCTTTTTCCTTAATCATGGGACTTGGTTTTGAATTTCCCATTTCCCGACAAGTTCCGTTCCAGAGCACGCTGTATTGTCAGATTGGCATAAGGCAATTATTTTCCGTCAAATCACCCTGAGAATAAGGCAGTAATTCCTATATTTGCACCCCTTCCTGTAAAGGATGGCGGGAGGTAGTTCAGCCCGGTAGAATACCTGGTTTGGGACCAGGGGGTCGCAGGTTCGAATCCTGTCCTCCCGACAGAATTATCAAAAGCCTTTGGCAATAGCCAGAGGCTTTTTTGTATATTCAAGTTTCCAAAATCAACCTAATGAGAAAGCTATCTCTGGCGTTAGTTGTTTTCGCAATTCTATTTCAAAGCTGTAAAAAAAGTAACTCCAATACTGGAGGCAGTGGTGGAGGTGGCACAACACCCACAGTAACTACCTATACCCGTAAGGCATACGTAGAAGATTTCACAGGAACTTGGTGTATTTGGTGTCCTCTTATGAGTTATACATTGGAGCAGAAGAAGACGCAGCATGGTGCTAAGCTGATTTTTGTAGGTATGCATTATGGTCCAAATTCTAATTATTTTGACCCGTTTCACTCTACAGGTTTTTCACCTTTAATGGATAAATATGGTATAAATGCATTTCCTACTGGTTTAGTAAACCGTCAAACCATTGTTAGTTCTTCTACGTTGGCTAGCAATATTGATTTTGCTGTGGCTGC
>DDPN01000132.1:2131-3024 GCA_002342205.1 Chitinophagaceae bacterium UBA2467
CGTTTTGGAAGTGATTTTAAAACTAAGACGATTAAACTGGTGCTTATGCTCGTTGAAGATGACTTAAAAGCTAACCAAGCTAATGGGTTAGCCGGAAATGCTTCCTATCAAACTCATCCTTATTATTCCGCTGGCAACCCAATGGTNNTTATACATTGGAGCAGAAGAAGATGCAGCATGGTGCTAAGTTAATTTTTGTGGGCATGCACTATGGACCAACTACAGGTCAGTTTGATCCATTTCACTCTACTTCCTTTTTGAATCTGATGAATCGATATGGAATTAATGCATTTCCAACAGGATTGGTAAACAGACAAACCGTGGTGAGTTCCTCCACCTTGGCTAGTAATATTGATTTTGCTGTGGCTGCTGATTCTTACGTTGGAATTAAAATGGAAACAACATTATCTGGCACTGATTGCTCTTTGAAGACAACCGTTCGTTTTGGAAGTGATTTTAAAACCAAAACGGTTAAGTTGGTTTTAATGTTAGTAGAAGATGAGCTCAAGTATAATCAGGTGAATTATTTAGCAAACAATAGTTCTTATCAATCTCATCCTTATTATTCTGCTGGAAACCCAATGGTTAATTACACACACTACGGTGTATTCAGACGTGTCATTACATCTAATCTAGAGGGTGATATTATCCCCTCCGCTAATACTGGATTAGGGGGTGAATATGTAAATACGACCTTGGTAAATGTTACTGGAATCGCTGCCGGAAAAGGTAAAATTGTTGCATTAGTTATTAATGACACGGGCTCTGCAACCAGCACACAAGTCTTGAATGCACAGGAAGTAGTAGTAGGTCAGACGCAAAACTTCTGATTAAAGATTCAGATTGTAACTCAGCGAAAATCCTTTGTAAGAGGGGACAAATCTGCATATACC
>DDPN01000132.1:3086-5901 GCA_002342205.1 Chitinophagaceae bacterium UBA2467
GATAACGCAAGGCCAGAATTATAATAATGCATTTTAGCAGACTGGTAGTTTGTCATGTCACTAAAAAAGAATGATAAACCTGAAGGCAAGCTCCATTCGAGTAAAAGGCCAGCCCAGTTATGCTCATCATTGCCTACCCACATATGTTCTGCATTAACCCGCAGTTGTTGTTTCTTTTTAATTTTTATGTAGTGATCGGTGACAATTAAATTGGCACGAACACTCGCATAAGGCCCACCTTGTAAAATACTTCTGTTATAGAACAAATTGATAAAAGTGAACACTGATTTGTAGGAGGTGGACCAGCGTTTATCTACACTTAGGTTTAGGTCTCTAAATAATTTTGTTTTTCCAAAGCCAAAAAAACGATTGCTTGTGAAACCCTCACCACTGAGTACTCTTGTGCTATCTAAGGCGTGATAAATCGAATAGTTGATGTCAAGGCGAGTTCCAAATTTTCCACCCAACGGAGTGTTTTTCTTAAAACGTATAAATACGTCCGCCATTCCTCCAATCTCCCCGATTGGCTGCACGGCATGCGGATAAATATTAGCTAGTAAGTTAGTATGCTGTCTTGTTAATGCAGGAACATAATTCAGGGAGGCAACAGCGTCACTTGAATTAAAATTTGCTTTGAAGTCAGCATTTTCTAATCTGCGAAATTGAAGTTGAACACCAGCGCGATTATTGGGTTCTTGCCAACCTGTTTTCAAAAAAAGGATGCTCCCTTTTTTCTTAATGTAGTCATTGGGAAAATTTGCTTCTATTGATTTGCTCACCCATTCTCCAGAAAAAGAAAAATCATCTAGCTGTCCACTGATTCGGGTTGCAAATGCATTGACCTGCTGTGGAAAGCGAGGATCCGCACCATAATAGCGCATAAATCGACTCACATAACTGGCGCCCATTTGCAACTGCTGAACCTTGTCAGCTTGTTCTTTGTTCAAAATATTCCACTCTGCGTCAATACCCCAAACTTCTCCAGGAGAGCGTTCCATGAAATAGCGAGGACGTCCTCCGATAAATTTTAGTTTTATCGATTCGATAGGGGAAAGCCTAATTCCTAAGCCGTTTATATTATTATCCAGCCCTAAACTTCTTTCTTCAAATGCCCTAAATATTAAACCGTTTCCAAACTGTTCGTAAAAGTTACCAGCCTGAACATCCATCCATTTATTTTTATAGCGAGCAAATCTTCTCACCAATTGGTTGCCTTGATAGCGCGTAGGAAATCCTTGCAAGGCTGGGTTGTAACCTTCTAGTTGAATGCCTGCTGTGAATCCTCTGTATTGATAGTTAACATTTAAATAGGAGTTAGAGGCAAACTTTTTTGCTGGGGCTACGATAGTACCTCTCTTGTTATTCAAATAATATTGATTGTTTGTTTCCAAACTTCCACTCAGGCGGCTTTCTTTCCAAAACCGATTGGACTGTGCCATTGAAAGGGTGCAAAACAAAAGAGAGCAAGCCAGAAGCGATATCCGCATGGGTTAAAGTGTTTTAAGTAGATCCAGAACTTTTTCTTCATTGCCTGGAATATAAGCGGTGTATCGTTTTACGATCACTCCTTTTTTGTCTACTACGATAGTATGTGGGATCAAGGTAATATTTAATGCCCTTTTAAACTCCTGGTTTTCGTCCCAGAAAACATCAAAGCTCCAATCGTGTAAGCCTAGTGTTTTTTTAATACCAGATGCTGTTCGACTATCATCAATGGAGATAGCTATAATTCTTGCCTTTGTTTCTTTTTTCCAAGTTTCTGTGAGGTCATTAAATGCATCTAGTTCTTGTAGACAGGGTTTACACCATGTAGCCCAAAAACTGATTACTACAGGCGTGTTTCCATCTAGAAATGATTGCGTAGTAATTTCTTTCCCACTGGTAGACTTTACGGTTACAGCTGGTAATTGTTCTTGAGCGCCCCCTTGCAAGAATTGGAAAAGCAGAAGAAAACAAAATAATTGGCGCATAGCTAAGTTTATGCGAATATAAAAGACTATGTGGTAACTTGGGGCTTATTTGCCAATGAAACGAATTTCTTTATCCCAATATCCTGCTGTAGCCATTCGATTGTTTTGGGCTTTATTTATTTTATGGGTAAGTCGCTTTGTTTTTTTTGGTGTGAATGTGCAACATTTTCAGGGAATTGATGCGCAAGGGTGGGCGTCAATACTTTGGGGAGGATTGCGATTTGACATAGCGGCTGTCTGTTATTTAAATTCACTCTATGTTTTGCTACAGGTGTTGCCATTCCATGCACGCTATCATCCTATGTATCAAAAATTTTCTACCATCTTGTTTGGTATCACTAATGGATTTGGACTGCTTGCAAATTGTGTCGACACTTTTTATTTTTCTTTCACTTTACGCAGAACCACTAGCTCGGTGCTTAAAGAGTTTTCAAATGAAGATCATCTTTCGCAGATCTTACTTACTTCTGCTTCACATTACTGGTATTTTATTCCTATTTTTTTAGCCTTGTTTTTTTTGCTGATGCTGGGGTACCATCGAATTGTGATTCAACCTTCCACTGCGATTCGTCCGGCTAAATTTTATTCCCTATCACTGGGAATGTTAGTTTTGTTTCCGGTTTTATTTGTTGGTGGAATAAGAGGGGATTGGCGATACTCCACGCGTCCTATCACAATGAGTAATGCCGGTCAATATGTAAAGCGTCCTGCAGAAATTCCCTTGGTTTTGAATACTCCCTTTTGTATTCTTCGGACAATTCAGCAAGAGTTTTACAAAGAAGATTCTTTTTTTGAGGAGCCTCAGCTCAGTTCAATTTATTCTCCTCTTGTATCTTTTGATAGCA
>DDPN01000132.1:5993-6313 GCA_002342205.1 Chitinophagaceae bacterium UBA2467
TCAATCGATGCATTACCTGCAGTGTTAACGGGTATTCCCTCGGGAGAGTTGCCCTTTGTATTAACGCCTTATGCATCCAATGAAATGCATAGCTTGCCTTACCTTCTTGGTAAAAAGGGGTATCATACTTCTTTTTTTCATGGAGCACCCAATGGGTCGATGGGCTTTCAAGCATTTACTAACCTTATTGGTGTACAACATTATTTTGGCAAAGATGAATATGGTAATGATGCAGATTTTGATGGCACATGGGGTATTTGGGACGAACCATTTCTTCAGTTTTTTGCCAGAAAGCTGGACTCATTTCCAGAACCTTTTCA
>DDPN01000132.1:6372-6541 GCA_002342205.1 Chitinophagaceae bacterium UBA2467
ATCACCCAATCCGAGAGGTAACTGGGTACACAGATTATGCATTGCGTAAATTTTTTGCCCGTATTCGAAATAAGCCCTGGTTTAAAAGAACCTTGTTTGTAATTACGGCGGATCACGCTTCCTTGACGTATGATCCTACTTATCAAACTGCTTGGGGTAACATGGCTAT
>DDPN01000132.1:6597-9862 GCA_002342205.1 Chitinophagaceae bacterium UBA2467
AGAATCATTCAGCAGACCGATATTATGCCTTCGGTACTAGGTTTTTTGGGACACCGTGAACCGGTTTTTGGATTTGGTAAAAATGTTTTCGCAAAGTCAGTAGAAAATTGGGCGGTCAATTATTACGGCGGCTTTCAATTTTTCCAGGGCGATTATTTATTACAGCTAAATAACGCAACGGCGGCAGCGCTGTATAACTTTAAAACAGACCCATTGCTCAAGAATAACTTATTGGGAACTGCGCCGGGCAAGGTTAAAGCGATGGAACAATTTTTAAAGGCCTTTATTCAACAATATCATAATCGACTTATTCAAAATCGACTACTGCCTCCAGCTCCATAGCGTGTATCTTTGCGCTTCTATATGCCGCGCGTCCAATCAAAGACCCCAAAAAAAGTTGCTATCGAAGAAATGATAGAAGTGACGGGTGCGCGTGTACATAATCTAAAGAACATTGATATATCGATTCCTAAAAACAAATTGGTTGTTATTACAGGTATCAGTGGTTCTGGAAAATCATCATTGGCATTTGATACAATTTATGCCGAAGGACAAAGAAGATATTTAGAAACATTTGGTGCGTATGCCCGGCAATTTGTAGGGGACATGGAACGCCCGGATGTAGATCGAATTACAGGCTTATCTCCGGTTATTGCGATTGAACAGAAGACGACGAGTAAAAACCCGCGTTCTACTGTAGGTACAGTAACGGAAGTGTATGATTTTTTGCGACTCCTTTTTGCACGTATCGGAAAAGCCTATTCGTACAATACGGGTAAGCCCATGGTTAAATGGAGTGAAGAGGAAATTGTGCAAGCGATTGTCAAGAATTTTTCAGGAAAAAAGATTTCAATTCTTGCCCCTCTTGTAAGAGGACGAAAGGGGCACTATCGGGAATTGTTTGAAGACTATCGCAAAAAGGGATATCTAAAAATGCGCATAGATGGAGTGGTCAAAGAACTGCAACCCAAAATGCAGGTTGATCGTTATGTCATTCATGATATTGAGTTGGTAGTGGATCGAATGTTATTGACTACCGAACTAAAGGCTCGTTTAAGTCAGAGTGTTCAGCAGGGTCTGCAATTAGGAAAGGGGTTACTTTTTATTGAAGTGGAAGGAGGAAAATTGACTCAGTATTCTCGTCAGTTGATGTGTGAAGAAACAGGATTGAGCTATGAGGAACCCTCTCCCAATTCATTTTCCTTTAATTCACCTTATGGGGCTTGTCCTGCTTGTAAAGGTTTGGGAGTAAGTCATCATGTGAATATGTCTCAGGTTATTCCCGACCCCTCGTTAAGTATTAGCGAAGGAGGAATTGCCCCATTGGGAGAAGAGCGTGACGCCTGGGTGTTTAGACAGGCACAGGAATTGGCGCGTAAAAATAAAATCTCTGTCAAAACACCAGTTGGTGAACTACCCAAAAAACAATTGAACCTTCTATTATACGGAAATGAGGAAGGAAGTGTGGCTGATATTGATTTTTCTGAATTAAAGTTCGATCCCAACGCTCCATTTGAAGGGGTTGTTAATTTGTTACACCGTTGGTATGCTAATCCATACAGTGAAAGCATACGAGAGTGGACTGAAGCCTATATGGAAGTAAAACCTTGTGCCAGTTGCATGGGAACTCGGTTAAGAAAAGAGAGTAATTGGTTTAGGGTAGATACGCACACCATTGCTGAACTAAGTGCACTTAATCTTGATAATCTAGCCGCCTGGTTTGATGGATTGGAATTGCGATTGGATAAAAAAGATAACCAGATAGGAAAAGATATTTTTAAAGAAATCAGAGATCGGCTGGAATTTCTTTTACAAGTTGGACTTGGTTATTTATCGCTGAATAGACCGAGTCGCAGTTTAAGTGGGGGTGAGTCACAGCGCATACGTTTGGCAACTCAGATTGGTTCGCAATTGCGGGGCATCACTTATATTTTAGATGAGCCATCTATTGGACTACACCAACGCGATAATCATCAATTGATCGAAGCGTTAAAAAAAATGCGTGACCTGGGCAATACTGTTTTAGTGGTAGAGCATGACAAGGACATCATGCTGGCAGCGGATCATTTAATTGATGTGGGACCTAAGGCAGGTTTTCATGGCGGAAAAATTGTGGCGCAGGGAAAGCCTGCCTCATTTTTAAAGTTGGATACACTTACGGCAGGTTATTTAAATGGAAAACATCAACTTCCTGTTCCTGCTGTACGAAGAGCCGGAAATGGAAAGGTTCTTTCTATCAAATCGGCAAGCGGAAATAACTTGCAAAATGTAAATGTTGATTTCCCATTGGGAAAATTAATTGTAGTTACCGGTGTGAGCGGATCTGGCAAGTCAACTCTAATCAACGAAACACTCTATCCCATTTTAGCGCATCACTGTTTTGGTTCTCGTACCAACCCTTTGTCTTATAAAAAAGTAACAGGGTTGGAGCATATTGATAAGGTTATTGAAATCGATCAGTCTCCGATTGGCCGTACACCACGTAGTAACCCCGCCACCTATTGTGGCTTCTTCACGGAGATTAGAACATTGTTTGCAAGTTTACCTGAGAGTAAGGTCCGAGGATATACTGCCGGTCGTTTTTCTTTCAATGTAAAATCAGGTCGTTGCAATACCTGTGAAGGTGGAGGTATGCGTGTTATCGAAATGAATTTTTTGCCTGATGTATACGTACACTGTTCTAGCTGTAATGGAAAGAGATATAACCGGGAGACATTAGAAATTCGCTACAAAGGGAAATCTATTTCCGATGTGCTAGAGATGACAGTGGAAGAAGCATTGACATTCTTTACTGCAGTGCCGTATCTATATAGAAAAATAAAAGTGCTGGAAGAAGTTGGTCTGGGATATATTACTCTTGGGCAGGCAGCCACTACATTGAGTGGGGGAGAAGCACAACGAATTAAACTCTCTACAGAACTCGCAAAGCGAGAAACTGGAAAAACGTTTTATATTTTGGATGAACCCACTACGGGGTTACATTTTGAAGACATCACACATTTAATGGATGTGCTCACTAAACTGGTAGATCGTGGTAATACAGTTTTAGTTATTGAGCATAATATGGATGTGATTAAAATGGCGGATCATATTATTGACCTCGGCCCAGAGGGTGGAGATGGCGGAGGAAAAATTTTATTTGAGGGTACTCCCGAAGAGTTAGTGAAGAAAACAAAAACCCACACAGCTCGTTTCCTTAAGCAAGAGCTCCAGTAGCTCAGTGAAGTGGACGCCGCATGTGAATGTGGTCGATGCCATCTTCTAG
>DDPN01000096.1 GCA_002342205.1 Chitinophagaceae bacterium UBA2467
GCACAGGGAAAATCCCCAAAGGGCAATTACCCCAACTATTTTTTTCATTTTACTTATTTAGGTTAACTACAATTAATTGAACTGCTTAAAAGTTCAACATTGGGGAGGGGGGCTAACCTGCTCAAGTAGAGGAGAGAGATAAAGTGTATGTCGTGGTAACGAAAAGTCAAAATTAGCTACCACTTGATTTTTTTCTGTTCCCTTATTCTGTTCTGTGGAAAGTCCTAATAGGATGGAACACAAAAGTGAAAGTCGAAGTTGTTTACCTGTATTTTGTTGATGAAGTTGACCATTGATTTGGTTGACGAGATTTGTTTCCTCTTCGTCAAACAGGCCATTAATGTGTGCAAATTCATTTGCGTAGGAAATTGATTTCACATCAAACAATCTTCCTTGCATTACTATTTCTTTTCCTTCTTTCACCCATTGAATGCTGCTAGTGGGCATAGCGAGAGTGATCAATTGACTTTTTTCAAGTCGCTCGTGCATTTCCCAAGTAATCCAGCGTTGTTGTACTAACGTGAAAAGCAAAAAAAGAGTAGGGAGAAGAAATACTCCAATTAATATCGCTGTTTTAAATTGTCGCAAGGACATGGATCGAATTAATTACTTGCCTTTTTCTTCTTGCTCCTTCTTTTCTGTGGGTTGAGCTTCTTTGCGTTTGACCAGACTATCCATGGGATATTGCGCCTTCATGGATTCCATGATGGATTGCGCCCATCGAGTAAGGATAGCTCTTTCTTCGGGTGTAAGCTTGGCGTCGGTATGCGTCCAAGTATAAGAAGGCAATGGCATTTCTTCTTCCTTTACCATTTCGATGGTCTCTTCCATTTTGTGATATTGATAGCGAAGAGAACGGCTAGTATATTCATCCAAATTGAGATGGCGCTTTCCATCTTTTACATGATCTGCTAGCCACCAGGCAACGGGCTGAATATTGGAATACCATGGGTACTTTGTGTTGTTGCTATGACAGTCCATGCAGGCTTTGTCTAAAATAGTTTTGACCTCAACCGGCATCTCGTATTTGTTTGTGATTGCATTGGGTTGCGGTCCCTCTGCTATATTTTTTTCAGGTTTGATAAACTGAATCAGCACCAAGGCGCCCAATAAAGACCATCCAATTGTTTTCAAAGGTTTCATGTCAACCGTTTTATGTTGTTAAAATAGTACCGGTCATTTCGGAAGGTACATCAATATTCATTCGCTTCAGCAGGGTGGGAGCGATATCAGCTAGTTTGCCAGGTTTTAGTGTGGGATGCCAGTTTTTGTCAATGACAAAGAGAGGTACGGGGTTTAGTGTATGCGCGGTATTGGGTGTTCCATCTGGGTTGATGAGATAATCAGAATTACCGTGATCGGCTGTTAGAAATATCGTATAATCATGTTCCAGCGCTGCAGTTACCACTTGGGCTACACAATGATCAACGGTTTCGGCTGCTTTGATTGCGGCATTCCATACACCAGTATGTCCCACCATATCTGCATTTGCATAATTGAGACAAATAAAATCTGCGGTTTCGTTTTTGATTTCTGTTACTATCGCATCTGTAACTAGTTGCGCACTCATCTCAGGTTGCAAGTCGTACGTAGCAACTTTTGGAGAAGGAATCATGATACGTTTTTCCCCAGTAAAGGGCTTCTCTCTACCGCCACTAAAAAAGAAACTGACATGCGGATATTTTTCAGTTTCTGCAATTCTAATTTGGGTGCGATCCGCTTCTTCTAAAACCTGTCCCAATGTTTTATTTAGGTTATCCGTTTCAAAAATGACATGTACATTTTCAAATGTCTTGTCATACTCTGTCATGGTGGTATAGTGTAATGACAGTTTATGCATGTCTTGCTCTGGAAAATCACGTTGACTCAGGGCCTGCGTAATTTCTCTGCAACGATCGGTACGAAAATTAAAACAGATAACTACATCTCCATTCTGAATCGTTGCAACGGGCGTGTTTGTTTCATTGACAAGAACAGTAGGCTGAATAAATTCGTCCGTGATATTCTGCTTATAACTTTCTTCAATAGCCTTGGTGGCGTCTTTGACTACATGACCTTTGCCATTAACTAGTGCATCGTAGGCCAACTTGATTCTTTCCCACCGGTTATCACGATCCATCGCATAATAACGTCCGCAAAGTGAGGCGACTTTTACAGGCTTATTCTCTAGATAACTCTGCAAGTCTTTTATAAAACCTAGTCCACTTTTTGGATCACAATCTCTTCCGTCTGTGAATGCATGGATGTAAACTTTGTTTAAATTTTTTGCAACACAACAGTCAATCAGTGCTTTTAAATGATTTAAATGCGAGTGTACTCCACCGTCACTCACCAAGCCAATCAAATGGAGTGATTTATCTTGAGCTTTCGCTGTTTCAAGTGCGTTTTGCAGCGTTTTATTTTGCTGAAAGGATTTTTCCCTGATTGCTACATTGATTCGTTGTAATTCTTGGTAAACAATTCGGCCAGCACCCAGATTTAAATGCCCCACTTCTGAATTACCCATTTGTCCTTCGGGTAGTCCTACGGCTTCACCGCAGGTGGTTAATGTGGTATTAGGATATTGTTGATAGAGGCTATCGGTAAAAGGGGTATTTGCGGCGCGTATGGCATCTGAAGCGGGTACTTGTCCAATTCCCCAACCGTCCATGATGATTAACATTGTCTTTTGCGGCTTCATATGCTAGTATTGAGGAGTAAATTTACATTCTATTTTTGGCCCTTCGAATTTTTGTAACTTAGTCTGAATGAAAAATTATCGATTTATTTTATGGCTGCTCCCGCTGTTATTTTTATCAGCTATTCGTTTGACAGCGGCTGTTAATCGTCAGGATGCGCTCGAAGCGGTGTTATCTGCACTTAAAACAGGCAATGCCTCTGATTTAGTTTTGCGTTTTGAAGAAACAGTGGAATTGACCTTGCCGGATCAGTCGGGTTCTAGCTCCAAACCACAGTGTCAAGCGCAGCTTTCCAAGTTTTTTGCTGCCAATCCAGTTTCAACGTTTGAGTTGAAGCATAAAGGCAAATCACCCTCCGGGTCTTATGCGATTGGAACCTTGAAAACAGAGCAAGCTAGCTTTCGGGTGAATGTTTTTTTACGCGGCAAAGGAGGAAAGGAATTAGTGCGTGAATTGCGTATTCAAACAATGGATTGATTCAAACCAGTTCCCTCATGAATCAAGCGTCATTACAACAGCTTATTGAATCAGCCTTACAAGAAGATATAGGTGAAGGCGATCATAGCACGTTCGCCTGCATTTCTGCTACGGCAAGAGGAAAAGCAGTGTTAAAGATTAAGGAGGCTGGTATAATTGCGGGTATAGAAGTGGCTAAAAAAATTTTTCAATTTAAGGACCCTGCTGTCACATTTACTGCGCAATTACAAGATGGTGATCAAATGGTGGCTGGTGAGATTGCATTTGAAGTAGAAAGTTATGTGCCTACTATTTTGCAATGCGAACGCTTAGTATTGAATTGTATGCAACGGATGAGCGGCATTGCTACACTCACTCATACTTATGTACAGAAGCTAAAAGGGTACTCAACTAAAATTTTGGATACGCGAAAAACCACACCCAATTTTCGGTTGCTTGAAAAAGAGGCTGTGCGTATTGGTGGCGGAATCAATCATCGCTTTGGTCTGTATGATATGATTATGCTCAAGGATAATCATATTGATTTTTGTGGCGGCATAGAAAAAGCCATTGAGAAAACCTGGCAATATGTGCAAAGGGTAAAACCTGAATTGAAAATAGAAGTGGAGGCAAGAAGTTTAGAAGATGTTAAGAAAATAATAAGTGTTGGACGGGGTAAAGTATTTAGAATCCTCCTCGATAATTTTACACCGCAAGCCTTGGCCCAAGCAGTGTCAATGCTTAAAATGGAGGGTGGTTTTGAAACAGAAGCAAGTGGAGGAATTAATTTAGAGAATATTGAATCCTATGCGCAGTCGGGAGTGGATTATGTGAGTGTTGGTGCATTGATACACCAGGCGCGCAGTGTGGATTTGAGTTTGAAAGCTGTTAATTTTTAAAAATGTCTAAAAAGCAAAAAGGAGATATAAATGGATTTGTGTTTAGCACCGATCCTAATTTTTCATTTGAGCCAGAATCAGTGGAGGAACCCGATACCTTACCACCCGCCTCTCAGCAGCTTCGGTTGAAATTAGATACCAAGCAACGCGCGGGCAAAGCTGTGACGCTGGTCATGGGTTTTGTAGGTAAAACGGATGATCTGGAAGAACTAGGTAAAAAGCTTAAAAATCATTGCGGAACCGGTGGTTCTGTTAAAAGCGGGGAGATAATAATTCAGGGAGATCATCGTCAAAAGCTTTCACAATATCTTTCTAAATTGGGTTATAAGGTTAAATTTGTGTCATGACATCACTCATCACAGAGGGAGTTCAGGTTTCGGTAGAAACGTTTTACCAAGAGGATTATAGTAATCCTTTACAGGGTGAATATATGTTTGCTTATCGTGTTGAGATTGAAAATTATAATTCATTTCCCGTTCAATTACATCGTCGTCATTGGTTCATTTTTGATAGCAATGCGACGCGTCGTGAGGTAGAAGGAGAGGGAGTGGTTGGTGTTCAGCCTGTGATTTTACCGGGAGAAACCTATCGTTATGTTAGTGGCTGTAATCTGAAAACTGAAATCGGAAGAATGGTGGGTACTTATCAAATGGAAAATCTGAATACACGTGAATTTTTCACGGTGCAGATACCTTCATTTGACATGGTTGTTCCGTACAAGAACAACTAATTACTTCGGTTTATATTTTGCTTTTTCCAGTATTTCTGCGGCAGGAGTATTCATGATGGCGGTGGGAGAAAGGCTTGAATTTTTTTCTGCAAACGTTTTTACAATACGCCAGCCAATCCATTGCCCAATATTACCCGGTGAATATTCCTGCGAAAGACCTTGTGTAAAGGGAGCCTCACCAATATAATTTTGAATCAGCACGGGATTGAGCGTTTGTAATTCTTCGGTACGAATAAGATGCGACCAAATCTGTCCTTCATTTTCATTACACCATTCTAGTTGTGTTTGCGTAAACCCGGTGAGTAATGAGTCGCTGGTTGTAGGAAGTAATAGCTTGGTTAAATACCAATACTTTCCTTTTTCAATCATCTGTTCAATAAGAGGACGTTCTGCACTTTTGTCTGGGAATAAATCTTCGCTGATGGCCTTAATTACATTGGGAACTATATAAGTCGGCGCAAATCTTCTGGAAAGATAATTGGGGTATAAATTTTGAATAGAAGGTGTTTGATAGGCAAAAAAGTTTTGCCCGGCAAATTGTTGCAGTCCAATGGCTACTCCATCTTTAACCATCGCCACACCAGGAGCATCAAAAGGTCCTATGAAGAACCAGATATTCCCTGGATTGTAGGAAGGGAAATAATAAGCCAAGTGTTGGTAGGCTTTTTTAAGTTCTTGTTCTAGTTCACTCGTGTTTGCAAAAAGGGGTTGTAATGAATCGTAAATAGATCGATAGGCGCTGATAAAACTAGTAGTAGCTGTTAACGTAGAGGTGTCAGCAGGGTTACCATTTACACCAATTATATAGTTCATATAATCGGCATAAAACCCGGGGTATCTTGATTGAAGTTGCGCAAGGCTTTTGGCCGGTTGCGTGGTGTCCAACGCAAAAAAGGCCTGATCAAAACGATTGATTGTGACGGTTACTGAAATATTGCTAACGTCTGGTCCCTTGTCAGAGGGGCTGCAGGCGTTAAAAAAGAGGGTCAAAACGGCCCCAATCAATAAAATAAAGCTGCGCATAGCGGAATTGTTTTGTAAAGGTACGCTACAAAACATTGGCTTACTTTTGTAAAATGAAGATTGCGGTTGCGCAGCAGAATTATCACATTGGGAATTTTTCAGCAAACGTCCAAAAGATCATCCACGGTATAGCCGAGGCGCGTTCAAAGGGTGCGGATCTGGTTTTATTTTCAGAACTCTCTATTTGTGGGTATCCGCCTCGCGATTTTTTAGAGTTTGACGATTTTATTGATAAGTGTCGTGCAGCGCTGGATCAAATCAAAGTGCATACCACAGATATTGCTGTATTGGTAGGGGCGCCTGATAGAAATCCGGATCCAAAAGGAAAAGACTTATTTAATGCTGCTTTCTTTTTATATGAAGGGGAAGTGCGCGATGTGGTGTACAAAACCTGTTTGCCTACCTATGATGTATTTGACGAGTACCGCTATTTTGAACCGGCTCGTTCCTGGCATTTGATTGATTTCAAAGGAAAAAAATTAGCAGTTACTATTTGTGAGGATATCTGGAATCTCGGTGATAATCCTTTGTACACACACTGTCCCATGGATGAATTGATTGGGCA
>DDPN01000046.1 GCA_002342205.1 Chitinophagaceae bacterium UBA2467
AAGCCTTCAACAGTATTAGTTTTTAGTGTGGCATTAGGGATTGCCATTGATGTAACGATACGATTTTTGGTAAACTATAAACAAGAATTACCGAATCAAAATCAAGATATCAAAGCCACTGTAATTCAAACGATTTATAGTACCGGCATCAGTATTATTTACACATCACTGGTTTTAATTGCAGGTTTTATCATTTTCTGTTTTAGTGATTTTGGTGGAACGATGGCATTGGGATGGCTCACGTCTCTCACTTTAATTACTGCAACACTTACAAATTTGATTTTACTTCCTGCCATTTTACTTTCAATTGGAAAAAAGAAGTAAAAGGGATACAACTATCTTTGTCACTTACAAATCTCCCACTTGGAAAAAAGCAACTTTGTTGACCAGATCAGAATATTTTGCCGCAGCGGACACGGTGGTGCTGGCAATAAGCACTTCATGCGCAATAAATTCACTGCACTGGGTGGACCTGATGGCGGAGACGGGGGACGTGGCGCACACATTATTTTAAAAGGTAATCGTAATCTTTGGACACTACTACACCTTCGCTATTACAAAAATGTACTGGCCGAAGATGGAGAAAAAGGGGGTGCAAATAATTGTCATGGCAGAGATGGAAAAGATATTATCATCGAAGTGCCGCTTGGTACTATAGCACGTGATGAAGAAACAGGAAAAAAAGAAGTAGAGATCTTAGAAGATGGACAGGAAATTATCTGGATGCCCGGTGGTAAAGGTGGATTAGGTAATTCTCATTTTGCAACGCCCACTAACCAAGCACCTGAACATGCACAACCCGGACTACCCGGTATTGAAGGATGGAAAATTTTAGAATTAAAAGTACTAGCTGATGTGGGTCTGGTGGGCTTTCCCAATGCGGGCAAGTCCACTTTGTTGTCTGTAATCACGGCGGCCAAGCCAAAGATTGCAGATTACGCCTTTACCACTATTACCCCTAATCTTGGAATGGTCGAGTACAGAGATGGAAGAAGTTTTTGCATGGCTGATTTGCCAGGAATCATCGAGGGTGCTGCAGAGGGAAAAGGACTGGGTCATCGGTTCTTGCGACATATTGAACGCAATGCGGCCTTATTATTTTTGATTCCTGCAGACAGTAAAGATCACCGAAAAGAATACGAAATTCTGATTAGCGAATTGGAACAATACAATCCCGAGTTGTTACATAAACAATTTGTTATTGCGATCAGCAAAAGCGATATGCTAGACGAAGAATTGAAAGCGGCTATTGCTAAAGAGTTACCAGAAAATATTCCTCATCTATTTATCTCTTCTGTAACGAATCAAGGACTAGTAGCACTAAAAGATAAATTGTGGTCTATTTTAAATGAGCCCATTCAGACTGCATGAGACAGCATTGCTTTTTTTGTCAACACGAGATAGAACCTGTTCATGTGCATGGACATTATCAATGCCCGGTTTGCGGTACAAATATTATGCCTTGCTGTGATGGAGACAACTGCGATACCAATCTGCTACTGAAAAAAGAATCAATAACTCCGACCAACCGTATCACAGGCAGCTTTGAGGAGTGATTGTCCATCGGTAGCATCCTGCCACTTTTCCCAGAACATTACACCTGCAGCTATATCCTTTGACAATTTAGCCTTTCGCTTTACGGTATACTGCCCATTGTAATAAATAGTATAGTTCGTAAAAGTTCCTGCACTAACTATCGCCGAATCCAATTGAGCGTTTCCGCCTTGCGATAAAATATTTCGATAAGACAAAACAGTATTAGACTGCGTAATACCAGAAGGTCTACCATAAGCAGGAATTCCCAGTACAGCTTTCGCAGCAGGCATTCCCCTTGTATTAATCCAATAATTCAAACATAAACTAGCCAGCGCATAATCACTATGATGACGATAAGGGGTCGTTGTGCTAAAATCATCATAAGCCATTATATTGAAAAAGTCTACAATTGGGAATAACTCATTTCGAATCGCATCACGAATTCCACCTGCATACTTACCTGCCGTAATAGCACAAGAAAGATAGTAACGACCATCACGATGCAACGAATCAGCTAATTCCTGCATCAACGAAGTAAATGTAACATCAGTTCCATCTGAAGTAGTAGGGAATTCCCAATCCATATCAACACCATCTAATTGATTGGTGCGAACCACGTTCATAATATCACGAATAAAGTTGGTACGCCCCTGCGGACTAGCAGCCATATTTTTGAAATTCGTTTTCCCGTCTCCACTTCCATCATTTATCCCTAAAAGAATTTTCGCATTATTCGATCTTGCCTTTGTTGCCACTGCAGCCAAAGGAGCAGTAGCCGAACCCGGCGCAACCAATGAACCCGTTGAATTAACTTGATAGAACGCATACACCACCACATTGGTCATTCTGAATTTAATATCAGGAACATCAGCCAAGCTTCGATAAGAAGGGAAATATCCAACTACGTGATATCCCAATGAAACGGGCATACTAATAACTATGTACGTAAATGAACGAGCGCCCGATGCACATCCCGACGCAGGACCTGTAGTATTACGAGGCACCACATACCAATAGTACGTGACATTGGGCGTTGCCGGAATGCTAACCGTGTGTGTTGTGCCAGATACTGCATTCCCCACTAGAGTAGTGGGTGAAGGAGTAGTACCCAAATAAACATCATAGCTACTAGCTGTACTTACTGCGTTCCAGGAAAGTGTAACTGATGTAGTTGTTACAAAACCACCATTTGCAGGAGCCAGTAAACTGGTGCACCCAGGTACAACTGGTGTAGAAGGCGTAGGGGTAGTATCTTTTTTACGACAAGTAGCAAAAAATAGCACAATGCCCAGTAAAAACAAAAACAGGTAAGGTCTCATAAGCAAGATTGGTATTCCAAATTAGGGAATAAAATTGAAGAGCTGAAGCAGTCCGTTTTTCGTAGGTTTGTTACCTAAATTTTGATGCCATGAGAAAGTTATTATTATCCCTTCTTTTCATTTGCTTATTTGTAGGTCGAACACTAGCCGATGAAGGAATGTGGTTACCCCTTTTACTCGGAAAACAAGTGTATGATGAAATGGTGAAAAAAGGTTTGAAGCTCACCAAAGAACAATTGTATCAAATCAATAAGCCCTCTTTAAAAGATGCAATCATCATTTTTGGGGGTGGTTGTACAGGAGAAATTGTCAGCTCAAAAGGATTGATATTTACAAACCACCACTGCGGCTATGATGCAATTGCGACAGCGAGCAGTGTAGAGAAAAACTATCTGCGTGATGGATTTTATGCAAAAACCCTGTCAGAAGAGATCAATACTAATCTTTCAGTTCAGTTTTTAGTACGCATCGATGACGTTACAAAAGAAGTAATGGATTCATTAAAAGGACTCACCGGTAGTGAGCGTGTACAAAAGCAAGCAGCCGTATTAGCAGCCATCAATAAAAGATTGAGTAATGCTGACGAAAGCATTGAAACAAGAGTGAGTTCTCTTTTTAAGGGAAATCAATTTTTAGCGTTTGTATATCAACGTTATTCTGATATCAGATTAGTAGGAACACCTCCTGAGAGTGTTGGTAAGTTTGGCGGCGATACAGATAATTGGG
Source organism: Chitinophagaceae bacterium UBA2467 (assembly GCA_002342205.1). Classification (GTDB taxonomy): domain Bacteria; phylum Bacteroidota; class Bacteroidia; order Chitinophagales; family Chitinophagaceae; genus JJ008. Next base: position 3,582 of record DDPN01000046.1, read on the forward strand.
AATGGCCCCGTCACACTGGCGATTTCTCAGTTTTTCGTGTGTATACAGATGCAAATGGTAAGCCTGCAAAATACAATGCGGCTAATGTCCCACTCAAACCTAAATGGTATTTGCCTGTTTCTTTAAAGCCCTTGAAAGATGGCGATTTTGCAATGATCTGGGGTTATCCAGGAAGCACTAATCGCTACGAAAGCTCCTATGGAATTCGTTTGGCAACTGATATCAGCAATCCAACTTTAGTAAGCCTTCGTGATGTTCGTCTTAAATATATGTTTGAAGAAATGAAGAAAGATCCTGCTGTTAAACTACAACTGGCCTCTTCTTATGCAAGCATCGCGAATTACTGGAAGTTTTTTGATGGCGAAACCAAGCAATTGCTCAAATATGATGTGTACGGACAAAAGAAAAAAGTTGAAGAAGGATTCACACAATGGGCAAAGGGTAAACCAGAGTACGAAAATTTATTTGCCGACTGGGGAAAAGCCTATGATGCTTGGAGACCCTATGCAAAACATCAAATGTATATGCGTGAAGGTGTGCTAGGATCTCCGCTTATTGCATTTGCAGGATCATTATTACAATTAGAAGCGATATTGACAAAGCCTGGTACCTCAGCTGCAGATGTCAGAAAAACAGTAGATGCAGTCAATCAAGCACGTAAAGCATTCTTAGAGAGCGAGAATAAGATTTCAGATGAAAAAATATTGGCTGCAACAACAAGAATGTTTTATCAGGAAATAGATAAGCAACAACACCCTACTACTTTCTTCCCAACATTAAAAAATCAATACGGTAGTTTGGATAATGAAGAAACCTATCGTCGCTACGCAGCTGATGTATTTTCAAAAACAATTGTATTTGATAATGCACGCTGGGAGGCCTTTCTTGCAAAACCAGATGGGTTTACACTACAAACAGATCCTGCATTTGTACATGCCAGTACCTTCATCAACAACTATAATTCTAAATATGGTCTGTTTTCACAACAATTTGCATCCCGCAATGCAGAATATGGAAGACTCTATTTGAAAGGAGTGATGGAAATGGATACAGTGAAAGCAAAAAAAATGTATCCTGATGCTACTTTCACCATGCGAGTGAGTTATGGAAATGTAAAAAGTTATCAGCCTCGTGATGCCGTAAAGTATGATTATGTAACGACCTCTCGCGGTCTGTTAGAAAAATACAAAGCAGGCGATTACGAATTTGATCTTCCTGCCAAACAAGTTGAGATGATTCGAAATAAAGACTTTGGTCAGTATATGGATCCCACTCGCAAAGACCTGGTTATAGGATTTATCACAACCAATGATATTACCGGTGGAAACTCAGGTTCTCCTGTCTTGAATAATAAAGGCGAATTAATCGGATTAGCTTTTGATGGAAACTATGAAGCACTTAGTCATAAACTAGCTTTTGACAAAGATCTTAACCGTACCATCTGTGTTGATATCCGTTATGTACTCTGGTGCATAGATAAATTAGGTGGTGCCCCTCATCTGATCAATGAATTGACATTGGCCAAATGAAAATAACACGGATTAGTCTTTATAAGCTAGCCATTCCATTAAAGGAACCCTTCATCACCTCGCTGGGTGTTGATACGAATGCTTTAAATGTATTGGTCAAAATTGAAACCGATGCAGGAATAACTGGCTTTGGAGAATGCAGTCCGTACATGCCTATCAACGGTGAAAGTCAAGATACCTGTTATGCAGTAGGGCAATATTTTGCTCGAGTTTTAATAGGCAAAAACCCATTAGAGATAAATGATGCTATTCAATTAATGGATAGTATCATTTATCTTAACAATAGCATTAAAAGTGCATTTGATATTGCTTTACATGATATTGCAGCACAAGAGGCCGGTGTACCTCTATGGAAATTTTTAGGAGGAGAGGCTAACAAAGAAATTGTTACTGATTACACGGTTAGTATTGGTGAACCCTCAAAAATGGCAGCTGATGCAAAATGGATTCTTGCACAAGGATTTCCGGCAATCAAAGTAAAGCTGGGACAGCAAGGTTCAAAAGATATTGAGCGGATTCGTGCCATTCGTACTGCAGTAGGTCCTGCAATTCCTATTCGAATTGATGCAAACCAAGGCTGGAGTGTTGAAGAAGCCATTACTACGCTCAAGGCCTTGTCTTTATTTGATATTCAACACTGCGAAGAACCAATTTCCCGTCAACTTTACACCGAACTACCTCGTATTAAAAAGGAGAGCCCTATTCCTATCATGGCCGATGAAAGTTGTGGTGACCCTTATGATGCAGAAAGATTGATTGCCATTAATGCATGCGATTATTTCAACATTAAAATTGGAAAAGCAGGTGGATTACAAAAAGCAAAAAAAATTGTAGCCCTTGCGGACAGCGCCAAGATAAAAATGCAAGTTGGTGCAATGATTGAATCTCGGCTTGCCATGTCTGCATTTGCACATTTTGCTTGTTGCAGTCCCAATATTGTACATTTTGATTTTGATACTGCTCTCATGTTTAGAGAAGACCCGGTAGAGGGAGGAATTTGTTATGGGAAAAATGGTCAAATTCACTTACCCAGCCAACCCGGGTTAGGGGCAAGAATTTCTGAGCAGTGGTTAGCTAAAATGGAATCGATTCAGTTTTCCTGAATCTAGACTATTGGAAAGTATTAATCGATTTTCCAACTCATTCCACCCCCTTTTTCATCTTTCAGCTGGATACCTAATGCTAATAGACGATCACGGATTTTATCAGAGGTCATAAAGTCACGACGACCCTTTGCTTCTTTTCGCATATCAATCAATAACTCCATTACTCCTTGCAATTTTTCCTGATCAGCAGCATGAAGAGGTTGTAATCCCAAGATATCCTCCATCCAAAGCTTCAACTCATTTTGCATCCGCGTCAGCGTTTTAACTGCTAGTGCTGATTTAGCCGTTATGCCATCTTTTATTGAGTTTAACACCGGCACTAATTCAAATAGATTAGCTAACACTTTTGCTGAGCTAAAATCATCATTCATAAAAAGTGGTAGTTCATCCAACAACTGGTTTACTTTCTTATCCAAAACAACATCTTCACCAGCAGAATGCCCCCATTCTTGTGTGTTCAATTTTTGAAACCCTTCCACTGCATCCCATAA
>DDPN01000015.1 GCA_002342205.1 Chitinophagaceae bacterium UBA2467
GAAAAGGATCACTGAAAGTAATCGGGAAATAAAAAAGCCCCCAAATTGAGGGGGCTTTTGATTTATTTAGAGAGTTTAACGTATGCTCGTAGCGAGTAAGCATTGGGTGTGTAGGAAGTACCATCAGGCAGATTATCTGCATAAAGCTTATCAAGTGTGCTACCTAAACTACTTTGATATTCAAAAGCCATCGAAAAGCGCTTGGTGAAAGCACAGATAATTCCTCCTGCGGCAGAAACGTTTAGTTTTTGGAATTTATCAGTCATCAAAGCTTTAGTGTCTGCATCAGGTTTCCAAGTAGCATTTAAAAGATATGAAAACTGAGGGCCAGCATATAAGCTAAATGGAGATTCTTTGAATGAAATTTTCGCCTGCACAGGTACAGTGAAATAATTAAATTCGTCCTGTTGCGACTTTTCATTCACTTTATACTGCTGCCCCAAGCCATTATAGAAAAGACCAGAGCGAATAGCCAAATTACCTTTCACAATTTTATCGGCAAAAAAACCAAATGAAAAACGAGAAGTAGACTGGCTAGTCTTGTCATAAAATCCTGCCACTTCCGCTTTGGCTAAATTAACACCGCCACCAAGGTATAGGTTGATGTTGCTAGACTTCTTTTGAGCCCAGGTAGTACCAATCGGTGCCACAGCAAGGGCAAGTAGCAATGTAGTCAGCAATAAAAGGTTTTTCATAGCAGATTATTTTAGTTATAAATTTTTATAGGGAGCAATTTATAACTAATTATAGAACTCGCAAAAAATCACTGCTCCCCTATTTATAATCATAGGTTGACCTGATAATAGCTGGCACATTTGAAAATAAATGGCCGAACTCAATAACAAAGTAGCAATTATAACGGGAGCAGCTTCTGGCATTGGAAAAGCCATAGCGTCCAGTTTTTTACAAGAAGGAAGTAATGTGCTAGTAGCAGATCAATCTAAAGAAAGATTAACAAGGATGGCTACAGTAGAAATGGCTTCATATCCTGGAAGAATATTGACCTGTGTAGCCGATATGACAAAAGAGGATGAGATTGAACTTATGATTTCACAGGCTCTAAATCAATTTGGAAAAGTTGATATTTTGGTAAATAACGCAGGCATAATGGATCATTTTGAACCTGTGGCAGAATTGAACAACCTAAGATGGGAACAAGTTATTAAGGTCAATTTAGAGGGCCCAATGAAGGCGATGAGAAGTGTTTGCAGAATTTTTCTCCAACAGAAATCAGGAACAATTGTAAATATAGCTTCCGTTGGTGGTCTGTTTGGCACAAGAGCAGGTGCAGCTTACACGGCTAGTAAGCATGGGCTGATCGGTCTAACTAAAAACACAGGTTATTATTACGCCAAAGATGGAATCCGATGTAATGCTATAGCGCCAGGTGCAGTACCAACTAATATACTAGAGGATTTTGATATGGAAAGATTACCCGAAAAAACAAAGGAAAGAATCATGGGCGGCACACAAACAAATCCACGATTCGGGGCTCCAGAAGAAATTGCAGCGGTCGCAGTGTTCTTAGCTTCTGATAAAAGCAGCTTTGTAAATGGAAGCGTTGTGACTGTAGATGGAGGCTGGACAGCTTATTAACCTGGTAATTTGTTTTTAGTAAGCTGAATTATCATATCAGATATAAGCCATTTCTCGGCAATATAATACTCGCGAGTACGAGCATCAAAACTAGATTTAACAGAAGTAATCAATCGATCTCTGGATCCTGTAACAACGATCCATTTTTCGTTGATTGAATTTATCAACTCACTACGGACTCTTCTTCGAGTAGGCTCACTCTTTTGGGCAACCCCAGCTAGCTTATTGACTTCTTCAATCGTAGTTTTCTTTCCCTTTACTGACTTATTAATTAAATAATGAATCAGTTCAATTTCTGTTTCATTCAATATTTTAATCCGCTCACTGAATGAGACAGTAGAATCAGCAATTGCACTAGAAGAGAGATATCTTTTTAATCGATTACGACGTACAAACCAAAAGATTACCCCAGCAACTAAAAGCGAAAAGAGAATAATAACAACCCAATAAAATAAACTAAGAGATAGAATACTATTTCTTGACTCACCTTCTTTCACAAATAATTGCTCTCCAGTAAAAACAAAGTTGGAGAATTGTAAAGGGATGCTGTCAATTGTATTAAGTGAAGGGCTGCCTACATAAATAAAATTATTTGTGTAAAAGAAAACGTCAGGCACTTCATTTTTAAAAAACTTTCGAAATTGAGGCAACAAATCACTTTTACAATAGAGAACCTTATTGTTTTTAAAATCTGCTATGTATGCGGATTCAGGGGATTCGATAATCAAAAGACCCCAGGGCAATTGAATCGTATAATGCCATCCATATTTATTGAGCTTCCCTAAAGTAGTCCATTGCTTTTTTGTGATATCAAGCATACTAATTTGTGCATTGAATTCCGATCGATCAACTACAAGCGAATCAGTCAAGCCTTCATTTATGACATGTTGTGCACCCATGAAAAAAAGCTTGGAAACAGGATCAACCCAAAAAAATGAGGGCGCATAGGTAGTATTGAAATCCTTTAAATCCGGGATTGTACCTGATGCTCGTTTCCAATTAACCCCAGAGGGTCCTTGACAAAAAGTAGATGCCCGTTCATCAAAAAGAGGAATAATATCCCATTCCCTTGAAAATGGATTATACTGCTTTAATGA
>DDPN01000067.1:0-1595 GCA_002342205.1 Chitinophagaceae bacterium UBA2467
TTTGAAGAGGCGATTCGAGTTGTGGAGTTGACCGAGCATGGAACATTTCGTTCAGCTACTTCGGTTCCAGCTGTTGAAATTCCCAATGAAGAATTAGATCCTTTGCAATTAGATGCGCAATTGTGCACGGCAGAAATTTACCAGGCACTGGTAATGGGCATCCGGGACTATTTTTCAAAAATGGGTTTCACCAAAGCTATACTAGGAAGCAGTGGGGGAATTGACAGTGCTGTTACACTGGCTTTAGCTACAGCCGCGCTGGGTAAAGAGAATGTAAAAGCAGTTTTGCTGCCTTCTCCTTATTCGTCTTCGCACAGTGTAGAGGATGCCATTCAGCTGAGTAAGAATTTGGGTAATCCTTACGATGTAGTGCCTATTGAAACTATTTACCAGTCCTTTATACAAACGCTGCAACCATTATTTGGCGATCTTCCTTTTAGTTTAGCAGAAGAAAATCTACAAAGTCGTACGCGTGGAAATTTGTTGATGGCGCTTGCTAATAAATTCGGCTATGTATTGCTGAATACTTCTAACAAAAGTGAGTTGGCTACTGGTTATGGCACACTCTATGGAGATATGGCAGGTGGTTTAGCTGTATTGGGTGATTGTTATAAACTACAGGTATATGCCTTAGCCCGCTATATCAATCGCACGCAAGAATTGATTCCTGCTTCCATTTTATTAAAAGCTCCTTCTGCAGAGCTTCGTCCTGGGCAAAAGGACAGTGACTCACTTCCTGATTATGCGATACTTGATCCCTTGCTCTATTTATACATTGAGAAAAGAAAGAGTCCTGCTGCTATCAAGGCAATGGGTTATGATCCGGCATTGGTAGATCGAGTGTTGAAAATGGTCAACACCAATGAATACAAGCGAAATCAGTTTTGCCCAATCATTCGTATTTCTCCCAAAGCATTTGGAATGGGACGTCGGTTGCCAATTGTTGGAAAATATCTGTCATAAATGAAAGGACTCATTTATAAATCGACAGGTAGTTGGTACATTCTACGCGATGAGCAAAATCGTAGTTGGAACGCACGTACAAAAGGCGTGATGAAGTTAGATGAAATCACTAGTACTAATCCGGTTGCGGTGGGTGACTGGGTTGATTTTGAAATTGAATCTGAAGCAAGCGGAACAGCGTTGATCAATGAAATTCTTCCCCGTCATAATTATATCAATCGTCAAAGTCCGCGTCATAAACACCAACATCATATTGTAGCCGCTAATCTGGATCAGTCAGTTCTGGTTGCAACACTGCGTGAGCCACGTACTTCTCAAGGTTTCATTGATCGTTTTTTAGTCGCCTCAGAAATGTATCATGTTAAACCCGTGGTCGTATTTAATAAATCAGATCTGTATCGCTCTAAAGAACAACAGTTATACGAGCAGCTACGGGATATGTATAGCAAGTTGGGATATGTTGTGTTATTGATGAGCGCAGAAAAAAAGGAAGGGCTGGATGAGTTGATGCATGTTTTGCAAGGAAAAACTACTTTATTGAGTGGACACAGTGGGGTAGGAAAATCTTCATTGCTCAATGAGCTGTTTCCGGGTATGAACCGAAAAACGCAAGACGTTAGTGGCTGGAGTGG
>DDPN01000067.1:1647-1940 GCA_002342205.1 Chitinophagaceae bacterium UBA2467
CTCAGTCATTATTTTCCTGAAATGAAAAACCGAATTCAGCTTTGTCAGTTCAATAATTGTTTACATAGTAATGAACCAGGCTGTGCAATAAAAGATGCGGTTAATACAGGAGACATACACGAAGACCGCTATGTGAGTTACCGAACTATTTTGGATTCGATTGATGAGAAAAATTACTAAGAGCGAAACTTCTTTGCTTTTTTCATCGCCTTCATCGCCTCAGGATCACCACTGATAATTTTTTCAGCACCTACATTTTTTCCATTGGAGGGACATCCATATTTGGGCTTAAA
>DDPN01000067.1:2024-7930 GCA_002342205.1 Chitinophagaceae bacterium UBA2467
TAAAGATAGTTCAATTATGTTCTTTCTTTTTATTTATACCACGCTGCATATCGCACATAATTATTGGCAATGCGATTAATTTCTCCTTCCGTTAGTTCGGGAGAAATTGATTTGACCTTTTTTGCAGGAACCCCTGCATAAATACTATTGGGTTCACATATTGTATTTTCTAATACAACCGCCCCCGCTGCTATAATAGTATTGGAGTGAACAACAGCTTTATCCATAACAATGGCTCCCATTCCAACTAATACATGATCGTGCAGGGTGCATCCATGTACAATGGCATGATGTCCGATTGAAACAGAGTTGCCAATGGTGGTTCCGCATTTTTCAAACGTGCAATGAATACAGGCGCCATCCTGGATATTGACCTTATTGCCCATTTTAATAAAGTTGACATCGCCACGAACCACAGCATTAAACCAAATACTGCAGTCTTCTCCCATTTCAATATCCCCAATAAGCGTGGCATTGGGAGCCACGAAACAATTGGGTCCTAATTGGGGTGTTTTGTCCCGAACGGGTATGATAAGTGCCATCGATTTTTTTTGCAAAGTAGGAAAATTTCAAAAGGTCGATATTTGCGGTTGAGTCCCCCCACATGAATACCCGCGAACTATTTTATCGTCACCTGGCACAAACCTCTCCGGCACCACTGGAATTAGAGATTGTGCGGGCTGATTGCGCCAGCTTGTTTGATGCTGCTGGTAAGGAGTATATTGATTTGATTGGGGGCATTAGTGTCGCTAATATCGGACATCGTCATCCTAAAGTGATAGAAGCCATACAAAAACAATTGGATTCTTACTTACATGTGATGGTCTATGGCGAGTTTGTACAAAGTCCGCAAGTGCAATATGCTACCGCCTTGGCCTCTCATTTGCCTGAAACATTACAGTCGGTCTATTTTACTAATTCAGGTACCGAAGCTATTGAGGGCGCAATGAAGCTTGCCAAACGTGTCACGAATCGTACACGTATTCTTTCTTTTCGTCATTCGTATCACGGTTCCACACAAGGCGCGTTGAGTATTATGGGAGATGAGTATTGGCGTAATGCATTTCGTCCCTTATTGCCTGATGTTTGGAGTTTGTCTTTTAATAGTGAAGAGGCGCTGCAAGCTATCAATGAGCAAACTGCTTGTGTGATAATGGAAACAGTACAGGCAGAAGCGGGTATTATCAAGCCTGATCCGGCTTGGATACAGGCGATTCGAAAAAAATGTACTGAAACCGGCACGCTATTGGTGTTCGATGAAATACAGGCAGCATTTGGAAGAACTGGTCAATTGTGGGCCTTTTCTTCCTATGAAATTGTGCCTGATATTTTAGTATTGGGTAAAGCGCTNNGCGCTAGGTGGCGGTATGCCACTGGGTGCCTTTATCACGGATAAAAAATGGATGGACCAGTTAACAGATGCTCCTGTACTAGGACATATCACCACATTTGGGGGCCATCCGGTTTGCTGTGCTGCAGGGTTAGCAGGGATGAATGCACTACTAGAAGAAGGATGGATGAACCAGGTAGCAACAAAGGAAAAATTACTCCACCAAAAATTACAACACAGGGAAATACGCTCGGTGCGGAGCGCTGGTCTCTGGATGGCAGTAGAATTTGAATCGTTTGAACACTGTAAAAAAGTAATCGATTACTGTATTACTCGAGGGGTATTGACTGATTGGTTTTTATTTGCGTCCAACTGCTTGCGCATTTCTCCACCACTGCTTATTCATGAAAAGCAATTAGAAAAAGCAGCTTCCATTATCATTGAAGCTTGTGATCAGCTTTAAATAACCAGCCATTGATAACAGAGTGCAGCTAAAGCTCCACCTGCAAGGGGTCCTACCACGGGTATCCAACTATACGACCAATCACTGTCTCTTTTTCCCGGGATGGGTAATAAAAAATGCATAATACGAGGACCAAAGTCGCGCGCTGGATTAATGGCATAGCCCGTAGGTCCTCCCAGACAGAGTCCGATTCCTAATACCAAAAATGCAACAGGGAGTGCATCCATACTTCCTAGTTTGGTAGCAGCAGGTGAAATACAAAGCGCACAAAATACGAGCGCAAATGTGCCAATGACTTCGGCTATGATATTGTTCGCACTGTTTCTGATAGCGGGCGCATTACAAAACACAGCGAGTTTTAAATCTGCATTGGATGTTTCTGCAAAATGAGGACGATAGAGTAACCATACGAGGGTAGCTCCACTCATCGCTCCGCAAAATTGACCGGTTATATAAAGTGACAGATCCGGAATTTGTACTTTATCAATAAGTGCAAATGCAAGGGTAACAGCTGGATTGAGATGTCCCTGTCCATTAAAGTGCAAGGAGCTATAGACACCAATAAAAACGGCCATGGCCCAGCCAAAATTGATCACCAGCCAACCTGCATTTTGTCCTTTGGATTTTTCGAGAAGTACATTCGCAACGACGCCTCCTCCAAATAAAATCATGAGTGCCGTGCCGATAAATTCGCTGAGAAAAATTTGCATGAGTTTCAATTTAAGTGTGATCATTTGCCCAAACGATGGATGCTTTTACAGCGCGTTGCCATCCCTGAACTAAATTATTTCTTGTAGCGGTGTCAATGTTGGGTCTAAAGACGTGATCGCTTTTCCATAGCGAGCGAAGCTCCTCTTTGTTTTGCCAATAGCCGACAGCAAGACCTGCCAGATAAGCCGCACCCAATGCAGTTGTTTCTGTTACAATGGGTCTTACTACATGACAATTCAAAAGATCAGATTGGAATTGCATCAATAGATCATTGACAGTTGCACCGCCATCAACACGTAATTCCAGGATGGGAATGGAAGCATCTGCTTGCATGGCGCGTAGCAGATCTGCAGATTGGTAGGCAATACTTTCTAATGCAGCGCGTGCAATATGCGCTTGATTACTGCCGCGGGTCAACCCAAAAATTGTACCGCGTGCATAGGCATTCCAATAAGGCGCTCCCAGTCCTGCAAAGGCAGGAACTACATAGACACCTTGACTATCGGGCACTGTAGAAGCTAGTTTTTCAATATCGGGTGCACTATGAATCACTTTTAATTGATCACGTAACCACTGCACAACGGCGCCTCCAATAAATACAGAACCTTCTAGTGCATATTCTGTTTTTCCATCCAATTGCCAAGCAATGGTTGTGAGTAGATTATTGCTAGAATGAATTGCTTTTTCTCCGGTATTCATGAGCATGAAACAGCCGGTTCCATAGGTATTTTTTACCATGCCCGGGTCTACACAGAGTTGTCCAAATAATGCGGCTTGTTGATCGCCGGCTACTCCTGCAATAGGAATGGAGTGTCCGGGAATTACTTCACAATTTCCCAGTACACCCGAACTAGCTACCACAGTTGGAAGAAGAGAGGCAGGAATGTCAAAAAGTTCCAATAACTCCTTATCCCACTCCAATTGATGAATATTATAAAGTAGCGTTCGCGATGCGTTAGTGACATCGGTTGCATGCACTTTGCCATTGGAGAGTTTCCAAATCAACCAACAATCCATCGTGCCAAATGCCAACTCTCCCTTGTTCGCTTTTTCTCTGGCGCCTGGTGTATGATCAAGTAGCCATTTTATTTTGGTGGCCGAAAAATAAGCATCCAAAATCAGACCTGTTTTCTCTTGTAAAAGAGGGGCTTTGCCTTGTGAACGAATCGTATCACACAATTCTGCCGTTCTTCTGTCCTGCCACACAATAGCCGGGGCAATGGGTTCGCCTGTGGCACGATCCCAAATGACGGTTGTTTCTCGTTGATTAGTGATGCCTATCGCTGCAATTTGTTGGGGTTGTATTCTTCCTTTTGCGAGTACTTCTACCAGCGTACCTAATTGGGTCTCCCAAATTTCATGCGCGTCATGTTCTACCCAACCAGGTTGGGGATAATGCTGCTTAAATTCTTTTTGTGCAAGTCCAACTATCGAACCTGTTCTGTCAAATAATATACTTCGACTGCTGGTGGTACCTTGATCCAGTGCAAGAATAAAAGTGGGTTGCATGCGTGGTGATTGGTCCACTCAAGATAACAAAATGTGTTGAAGCTTGAATCAACCAAACGACGCTACTAAAAGTCGAGTCCCATAGCCAAATGATACTGTGGTTTCCCTTTGAAAAACCCATTCATTTGCCAACCGGCATCTAAGCGTAGAAAATAACCGAGCAGGGTGCTGCGGGCTCCAACGCCATATCCACCAGCAAAAGGTCCTATACCACCGGCTTTTACGCGGAAGGTGACTGGTGAAGAGCTATAGGATACATACGGTCTTTCCAATTTATCATAGGCTCCATTCCAAGCAGTACCCAGGTCAATGAATTGAACCAATTGGAAATTGCGAAGGAAGGCGCTATTGATAGGACGATTAATAAACGTAGAAAACACCGGGATTCGAATTTCACTGTTAAATACTAGTGCATTATTGCCGTTTGCTACGTTTTGTTTAAAGCCTCGCAAATTCACGGCTAATGATTCAAAAGAATATTCTGCATCGGGGTCAGGGGTATTGGCTGGATCAAAGTAGCGATAGGAACCATTTTTTTTCTGATTCTGTCCAAATAGTAACCAGTTGTCTACACCACCCAAGTAGTAAATGAATTTTTGAGAGCCCCACGAAAAATCACCCGCACCTCTCACTGCCCAAGTGATGTTTCTGTATAGCGGTAAAAAGTAGCGCGCATCAAATCCCATATTCATAGTGAAAGGGAAATCGCCAGTGGATGTTTTTACATTGTTGCCAATCTGCGCGTTGTAGTCCCAATAAATTTTCCAACGTAGTCCGTTCCAGATATTCAAAACAGGCGTGATGGCATCATCATGAATAAATTCAACATGGGCTAAGGCATATTTTTTGACAAGATCTTTTCCTTTTAGTGATTGATCCGGAAAGGCAGGGTTAGCTAGTTTAACGTAGCGGTCATTTCTAAATGCAGCATTGATTCGTAAACTTCTAACCTTATTAAACGGATAACTTACTGTCAATTGGTATAAGTTAGAATGCAACTTGGTATCAAAGAAAATAGTATCGGTGTAAATAGGAGGATTCTTGACAGTATTACGGTAATACGTAACGCCATAATCAATTCTCTTTTTCAAGTACTGCGTAGTGAATACATATTCATTCGCATCTAGGTTAGGGCTAATTCTGTATCCACCTGCAAATTTTACATCTTCCATTAAGTCAGATGTTCCGATTCGTACAATACCATTGAGAGGATTGTTATTGCTAAGGGTGATAGGCCCGTATCCGCCTTGATAAGGTTGATAACGGGTTACGAGTACATTGTTATTAAAACCAGACACCAAATAATCGTTGAAGAATTTTGGTGGACGGTATTCAAAGATTTTATTCTTTTTACTTGCCGATATTTTAGCAGGTGTTGTACTGGATTGTTTAGTAGGCGCGCTAGGCTCTTCGTCAAATCCAGTACTAAATATGTTCTCTGCTTTTTTTACTACGGTGTCTACAGGTACAGGAACAACCGGGGCAATAACCTTTCGTTGACTCTTTTTTTCTTCTTCAATCAACTTGCGAACGTATTCTGTAGGACGTGCTGTTACATTTCTTCTGCGTAGCGTATTCTCATCGATTTTTAGTCTGTACAAGAGTTTAGCGTCTCCTAACCGTACCACCTCACTTACTTGCTGGTTATCTCCGGCAGTGCGTGTTTCTAATAAACTGCTTTGGTAGTTCGTCAGCGGGAAAATATAAGCAGAGTCAAGCGTGACAGAAACAAAACCAACTGAGTCTACATCCGTTTTGCCCCAGTCTTTTAAAATGCTATCGACTTCTGCTTTGGCAGGATTTCGCAATACTTCGTCACCAATAAAAATCAGCGTATCTAGGCCAGCTCTCTCGGTGGTAAAGAAACCTGCGTATCGATTGCCAATACCATTT
>DDPN01000012.1:0-856 GCA_002342205.1 Chitinophagaceae bacterium UBA2467
ATCTTTTGATTGACAGGCAATCAATAAAAGCACCACTCCAATTGAAAAAAAGAGTTTATTCATGCCGTAAAATTACAGGAAAGAGTTGGGTGAGCTAGAGCGATTATTTTCCTAACTGCATACCCAGTTTAACTCCAAAATCATAGAGGTGTTCGCTAACAGGATAGCCCTTTTTGAAACTGGAAAATAACTGATAGCGTACTTGGGGACCGATGCGAAAATCATTTTTACCAATAGAAAACTTCGCATAGGTCTCAAATCCTACGTTCATATTCCACTTGTTGATCAAGTAGGGTACCTCGGCATAATTTTGGTAATCCATCGAGATCATATAGGAACGGTTACCTACTACATACGTAGGCTGAATAGTGGTGCTGAAGCCCCAGTGATTTTGTTTTTTGCCCAGGATTCTCCACTCTAGTCCTAAAGGAACTGAAAGTGAATAATAATAGTTGCGTAGCCAACTCGCTTTCGCCATAAATCCATTGCTTCTGAAACTGGTTAACGTGGATACAGCAGTGGAACCTCCCCAACTATTCATTAGTGCAATGGTGGCCACTTCGGATGGATAATTGAAAGCTTTGATATCGTACTTGCTCACATTAAATTGAAGACCTGCAACCAAGTCAATTCGTTTGCCCAAGGGGTAGGTTCCTGTTAGTCCCAATTGCATTCCAAGATCGGGACGGTGGGTGATTACATTGTTTAGTTCAGGTGTAGCTGTTGGCGCGGCAGAAAGACTCATGCGCGCTTGTGCGATAAATTTTTGATCTTCTTGTAATGAACGGTAACTGATGGTTGGAGTAAAATGTAATTGCCAGTTAAAACGAGGACTATGTTTTTGTCGTTGATAGCT
>DDPN01000012.1:896-3956 GCA_002342205.1 Chitinophagaceae bacterium UBA2467
GTGTTTTCTGGCTTAGTGATTGTTGCAGCACTAACTGCGCTTTCCGCATTTGCTTGCGTGTTCGACGATTCAATACGAGTTAAAGGCAGCGCAACAGTTGACGCGATTTCTGTACCAGCGAATGTGTTAACTGTAGTTTCTTCTGCCATTGATCTATTGAAGCTCTCTTGCTTGCTAGGAACAGAAGTTGTTGGTGTTATCGCAGCTGCTATCGCTTTATCAGGCGAAGCGGTTGTTCTTTCACTATTGGCTAACCAGGTAATTGAACCAACGGTGAATCCAAGTAAAAGTAGTGCTGTAAGTGGCCAGCGCTTTTGGGGATGTAATCGCGCATGGATTCTATTCCAAATTTCATCCGAAGGATAAAGCCGGTGGTTGTCGGCATTCTCCTTGAGAAACTGTTCAAATTCTCTATCGTTGTTCTTCCCTTCCATCTGATCCTACACACTGCAAAGCAGTAATTATTATTGCTGACCCACGGCTTGTAACCAGTCGGTCTTTTGTTTTGGTTGCAAAATGTTCTTTTTAATCAACAAGTCTTCTAACATCGATTTAGCTCTGGTAAATTGACTGCGACTGGTACTTTCTTCAATATCCAGTAACTGTGAAATTTCCCGATGACTATATCCTTCAATTGCAAACAGATTTAAAACAGTTCGATAGCCAATGGGTAAGCTTCGGATACTTTCAACAATCTGTTTTACTTGAACCACTGCCGGAACACTTTCTTCGCGAATCTGTATCGAACTCGCGTGAATCAGATCAACACTCTCATTGAACTTTTTATTTTTCTTGAGAATATTGATACAGGTGTGTACAATGATTTTTCGGATCCAGCCTTCAAAAGAGCCTCTGTTCTCAAAAGTGCGTAGTTGCAGAAAAACTTTGATAAAGCCTTCCTGCAACATGTCTTCCGCATCTTCTCGATTATGCGCATAACGATAACAAACAGCCAGCATTTTAGGGCTGTATTGGTTATACAGCTCCCGCTGTGCGTTGGGATCGTTACGTAGACAACCTTCTAAGATGACTTCCTCTGTCATAGGGGCGACGTTGGTAGTCTGAATATAAGACATTTTTACGCACCGTTCGCTGCACTGGGTGTTAAAAATTAACCCGAACAGTGAGGTAAACATTGCGGCCAGGGGCTGAAAAACCCGAGGCAAAATACCGGTAGTTTCGGTCCAGTATATTTTCTACACCGGCTTGTAGTTGAAGGGATTTGTCAAGTTGATAGCCCATGCGCAGATTAAGCGTGTACCAAGCGGGGGTACCGTCTGGAGTCGCATATTGCGCATTGTCTTCGCCATCTAGGTTATAATCCTTGATTCGTTTCCATCCATTGAAATGAACAAAGAACTCCCAGTCCAATGCGTCTTTTTGATAAAGGATGGAAGAGCGTCCAAAAAGTGGTGGAACGTGGTCTAACGGTTTTTTAGTGCCATTTGGTGCAACAAATCGTCCATAGGTTTGACTGACTGTAGTTTCCCAAGAAAGGTGTGAATTAAAGGTCACGACAGACCTGTATTGAAAACCACGAATAAAGGCCTTTCTCGCATTTTGATTGGCGATTACCTGGGCTTTTATCCCATTATATAAGACGGAATCTTGTCCATTTAATTGGAAGGGTGCCAAAGTAATTACATTGCGAAACAAGGTATAAAATCCAGTTACCTCTAAGCGAATAGCTCCCATTTGATACTGCATTTGTAAATCGCCATTATAGGTGAATTCGGGTTTTATAGTAGGATTTGGAACAACCAATCGGGCTAAAGCGGTGCTGCTTTCAAAAATGCGAGCACCGTCATCGATATTGGGCGCACGAAAACCAGAGGAGAAATTTGTTGAAACTCTAAACTCATCACTCGGCATGTGCACCAGTCCAATATTTCCGGTAAGTGAACGGGTGTTTTGTTGGATACTAGTGAAAGGAAATTTAAAGAAACTATTATCTGCGATAGTTGACCGAAGATTTGTCAATTGAAATCGCAGCCCATCATTTAAAATCAATTTTCCTTTTTTCAATTTAGCAAGATGCTGACCATACACCCCCACTAAATGCATTTGATTATCTCCATTGGGATAACGGCTATCTAGGGGAGTTACGGCCCCTGTCAAGAGATTGGTTCTGTCGGCTACCGATTTTAGAAAATTAAATTGACCATCTACCCCTATAATTAACTCTTGGTCCTTCCATTTTTCTTTGGCATCCCAGTTAAAAGAAGCCACACGAACGTGTTCTCTTCGGCTGTCAAAACGCGTGTATGCTAAATACTCTCGTTGTTGACGGCTTTCCTTGATGTCTTGATAGCTGGCGGTAAATCGCATTTCGTCTGCGATTTTAGGTTTGCTATTGTTCCATTCGTACGAAGCAAGCCAACGAGTTTGTGGTCCATAGTACCATTCTGCCCATCGTAACGTGCTACCGATTCCAGGAAATACTTTTTTATCCTGCAGTCGGTCATAACGCGGTACGTTGGTAGAATTGGAGTGCTGGATATTAAGTTGGTGTGATTGATGCGTGTTGGGTTTGTATTGTAACTTTCCTAGTAAGTCCCATTGTTTATAACCGGAAAATTTTTGTACGCGATCGTCCTCATTGGTCAGTAATTGATCCACTCCATTCAACGTTTGAATGTATTGTGTTCTTCTGCCAAAGTTGGGGTACTTTTTAGGGTATCGGTTACCCATTTTTAAATCTCCAAAATCACTATAGGTGAGTGCTTGTAACCAGGCCCATTTTTTTCCTCCAATTTGTTGGGTAAGGTGTACGGTTTTTTCTTGATTGGCACTGCTAATCCGGCTGAATGTATTTGTTTTAAAAATGGTTTTTCCAGTGCTAGAAAAGCTGGGTTGTTTGGTACGCATATGTATCACACCGCCTAATGCATCACTGCCATATAGCGTAGAGGTTGGGCCATAGAGTACTTCCACTCGTTCCAATAAGTTTTGATCTACGGTGATTACATTTTGTAAATGACCTGCGCGGTAAATCGCATTATTTAGTCGTATGCCGTCTACCAATAATAAAACGCGACTGGCTTCAAAACCTCTGATTAC
>DDPN01000084.1:0-4875 GCA_002342205.1 Chitinophagaceae bacterium UBA2467
ATCTAATTCGCGCCAAACTTTCTCTGCATAAAATGCATCATCCCAACGCAGGTGCTCATAAGGAAGAGGCGTGCGCTGTGTCAGATTGCTTTTATCATAGGCGTTATCCTGACGAAGAGAACGACGAGCTGAGTTATCGGCCGTTAAGGTGTCATACTCAAAAGGCATGTTAGCATACACATTAACAGGAGGCGTTGGGGTAGTATCCGCTGCAGGGGTAACAGGAGCAGCAGGTGCCGTTTCTGGCTGCGTAGTTGCAGGAGCTCCTCCACGACGACGAGGGGTACGCTGTGCATTAGCATCAGCGATACTCAATAAGCCAGCCACCGCAAATAAGATCCAAGTTGATTGTCTCAGCTTCATAATTCAATTATTTGATATAGTAAACCAATGATGGCGCTTTGTTTGTTCTGCCATCTGGTCCTTTCACGCGAATATCATCGATGGTCACCATGCGACCCGGTTGAACGTATTGGTTGATCGCAGCGCGCACCTGTGAAGAGAATGCTGCTCCCTGGTTAGGGATAGACACAATATCATCATCGGTGTCACACGTAAACGTAAAACTCAACACATCATATTCCAATTCGAAAGGAAAGTTTTTGATACCTGCTCCTACACCACCCTGCGCACGGAACGAACCTGCATTGATATTAGCGCCACTAGGCTGTCCACCAATAAAAGCTTGTGCTTCAGGAATAGTACGAACACGAAAATTGAAAGAAGAAGGCTTGCCATCTACTTCAATATTGATTTTGCAATCATCCGTTACAGTAGACACAAATGCATCGTATTTACCAGGTCCTTTTTTAACTAGTGATCCGCCACCGCCAACTACAGAAACCTTTACACGATCATCACCGCCACCGCTGGCCGCAACCGTAACAGGATTAGGAACACCGATATAAAGCACATTCATTTTATCGAGACCAACTGAGGCATTAGACTGACCTACCATGTACTCCACTTTCACTTCTTTGCGCTCTTGCTGACCGGTATTTTGGTTGGTATACGTAATAGTAACAGGAATAGTGTGAGGACCAACAGAACCTGCATCTAATTCTTTTAATGCAAATCCTTCTTCACCAAGGGGAACTACGGCCCCACCGATGCTGATGGTTGGTTTTGCTTCTTTACTAAATGCACCGATACCCGCTTTGATTTCAATTTTTTGACCGGGCATCAAGTAATTTGAATTCTGTCCAACAATCGCAGCGTACGAGTCAAATACGACTTCCACTTTTCCAACCTGCTCATGACAGAAGGTTACTACTTTGTTTTCGGAAGTGCGAACGTCATTTTGAAATTTGCTGAGGATACTCAATGCACCAACGGTAGGTGACATATAGAAATAAGCCTCTTCCCACGTCTTTTTATTAGAGTTCTGTGATTTTGGAGGATCAAGATTTACCGCAAAAGAGTTCACAAACTCAGTGTTGATTTTTTCGTCTGTCTTCAACACATTCTCTTTGTAACGCTTGAGAATATCATACAACTGTTTTCCCTTTCCTTCTTTCACTAAAATTCGGGTAGTGGAGTTTTGATCATCATCTTTCATTTTACCACCCTTGCTGGATGCAGCAATGATTTCTTTCTTCAAACCCTCAATGTAATCGTAAGCCTCCTTTGCATATCCAGTTACCTGATCCGCTTTTGGTTTCCAAACCGAAGCACGATCACGTGTAGCAGGATCGTTTAATTTTTGTGTCAAGGAAGCAAGAATCTGCGTAGTAGATGCATTCACCGCCGTGTTTGTCTTTTCAAGACTCTCATTGATGGTCTTGAATGCATTCAAAATTTCTGCAGAGATATTTATAGCCAACAGTGCGGTCAATACCAAGTACATGATATTGATCATCTTCTGCCGGGGTTCCTTAGGTAATGCCATGTAAGCGCAACTTTAAATAATTAGAATTGATTGATTCACTCTACTTCCATTAACGACCTTGCATTGCAGTGAGCATGCTGCCGTAGATATTGTTCAAGCGACCCAGGTTTTGCGCCAAAGCACCAATCTGCTCTTGTACACGCTTAGCATCTTCTGTACTGCTAGTCATAGCATCAGAAGCTTCAGCCAACTTGCCATAGAACTTGTTCAATGCTTTCAAATGATTATTGCTTTCTGCTAACTCCAATTCATAGATGGTGTTGAGAGAAGAAAGATTTTTTGTCAATACCTGGATTTGCTCATGGAAATGACGAGCTCCTTCGGTAGCGTTATTGAATGCACCTACTGATTCAGCAGCAGAAGCATACGCATTCTTTACTTTATCTAACTCAACAGAAACAGCTTTTGTTTTAGAAGCCAACTCAGAGCTAGCTGCAGCTGCATCAGTTACGTTGTTGATGTTTGACACTGTAGTTGTCAATTGCTTGAAGCTATCTCCCAGTTTTTTTAATACATCCTGGTTGATATCCGCTTCTTTCATCATCTTATCCATTTTACCCGTTATCGTAAGCTGCTCCTCACTATGAGAGGCATCCTCAACCGCAGGATATTTAATATACAAAATGCCATAGAGCGCAAAGATCAAAGCCTCGGTAGTCAAACCGATCCAAAGCCAGATGTCCGCATCTCCTGCGTGAATGATTTTACGAAGTGCACCCCAGATTACAAGTGCCGCACCAAATGATACGCCAACGTCTACCCATTTGCTTACTTTGGAAGGAATCGCTGCTGCCATGTTGTTGAAACTTTAAATTGTGATTGGTTAATAAGTACGATTAAAGAAATTATTTCATTGAAGTTGCCGGAAGATCAATTACACAACGGAAACCGATGTATGATTTTGCTGAATCCTGGTACTCGTAAGTAGCCGTTCCATTTTGCATGAAGTAGGCTACATCTTTCCAGCTTCCGCCACGTGTGATCTTACGCTTCATCAGCGGTGGATCATCATCCTTAGCATTCCAACGAACATCCGGGTTCATATCATGCTGAAAGTTGTTACGACCTTCGTAATAAATACTCGATGTCCACTCGGCAACATTTCCTGCCATGCAGTACAAACCAAAATCATTTGGCCAATAGCTATCTGCACGAACTGTATAGAATCCACCATCTTCAGGATAATTACCACGACCAGGTTTGAAGTTGGCCATTAAACATCCTTTCTTATTACGAGGATAGTAGTTACCCCAAGGATACATTGTTTGTGAACGACCACCACGCGCTGCATATTCCCACTGCGCTTCGGTAGGTAAACGGAAATCTGATTCTTGTGGACGCTTTTTAGCATCGAGATAAGCATTCAGATAATGCGTTCTCCACTCACAAAATGCAACCGCTTGTTTCCAGCTAACCCCCACTACTGGATAATCTCCAAATGAAGGATGCATAAAATAACGCTTGGTCATTGGTTCGTTGTAAGAGTAAGAGAAATCACGAATCCAAACCAAGGTATCAGGATAAATAGGAGTGTCTTTTTTAACAATGAAAGCAGAGCGAGGCTTGCCTGCGTTTTCACGCTTAGCAGCATCTTTTAAATCAAACACTTCAGAGTGATAGATGATTTTAGAAGGATCTACTTCTTTCTTTCCAAAAATGCGATCATTAGGAGGAAGAATGATGTCCGTGCTGCTCAATTGCTCCATCACTTTAGGATCATTCCACTTCAAGTTTTTTGCCTTGTTCCAATCCACATGCTCTTCGCCATCAGGACCTGCTTTTACAAAGCCCATTTTACGTGCTACAACAGAATCGCGCACCCACTGTACAAACTGACGATACTCGTTGTTGGTGATCTCCGTTTGATCCATCCAGAATCCAGAGATAGAAATAGAACGGTTTCTGGCACTGAATGCGTAGGCAGGATCCTCATCGCTGGGGCCCATATGGAAATTTCCCTGAGGGATATAAACCATGCCGGGGGGTCTGGGAAGGGTGTAACGGGAACCCGCTGACACGCCACGAAGCATGCCATCGTTCACCATCGCACCACCACTGTTTTTCTTACCTCCCAGTATGCCACAACTTGAAAGTGAAAGCAGGGCAATTAGTACCAGGAATGAGTGACAAAGATTCTTCATTTTCATACACTTAAATGGGGAAGGACAAATATAACGCTTTGAGTGTTTTTTATCTAACGGGTTTAAGGTTTTTTAACCCCCTTAGAATTTTTGCCCTCGGACATAAACGACAGATAATCATGATTTATTGCCGTGCTCTTGCTCAATCAATCGAAGCAAGTCGGCTATTGTACTAACCGTGGGTTGGCATGTAAAATTTCTGCATAACCAAATCGATGATAACGAATCAGTTGTCTTATCTCGAAGCATTGGAAAACGATCATCCGTTCGTACGGAACTCATCAGTACTCGATGAGGAATATAGGATTGTAAGAGCTCTAAAAGTAAACAATCTGCCTGCTGACCCATCAAGGTTATCTCATTGGTTCCCAATGTTAATTCTTGCAGCGTACAGGCCCAGTTACCAAAAGAAGTAGGATAACGTTTGATCGCATTTCCTACGATTTTAACCATTTGTTGGCTTTTTTGACCCCAATCAGGACGGTCTAAAAGCAGCGATAGTCGGTGTAACACTCCTGCCATCACAGAATTTCCGGAAGGAACGGCGCCGTCATAGACCTCTTTTTTCCGGACAATCACATCTGTTTGATGTGATGGCGTGTAAAAGAAAAACGGTGATTGCTCATCCGAAAAATCACGGATTAATAAGTTGACAACCTCCTCTGCTTTTAAAAGCCAATCTGTATGACCAGTGACTTCTTGTAAATGCAAGAGCGCATCTGCCAAAAAAGCCAAATCTTCTAAAAAGGCAGGATAGCGCGCTTCTTGTTTGTAGGTATGATGAAAATTGCCCGCTGCATTCCTGAAAGTTGACCATAAAAAATTCATATTTCGAACCGCTAGCGT
>DDPN01000084.1:4954-5418 GCA_002342205.1 Chitinophagaceae bacterium UBA2467
GATTTTCTTTTTTCAAAAAGAAGTTGACGGCAACGTTGAAGTTGTGATTGCAGTTTTTGTACTTCTAACCCATTTCGCTGGCAATATTCCCCAATAGAAACGGGCAACCATAAAATGTTAGTGTGTTCCCAATTACCCTCCGGCTGTACGTTATAAATTTCTTTGAATAAAGAAGATTGCTCTCCGAGTAATTCATCTATTTCCTGTTCGGACCAGGTATAAAATTTTCCCTCAACCCCTTCAGAATCTGCATCGAGTGCTGAATAAAAACCACCTTCTTCACTCATTAACTCACGCTCTACAAATGCAATGGTATCCGCTATAACCTTTCGGTAGTTTTCATTTTTTGTCAACTGATACGCCTCGCTATATACACTAATCAGCAGGGCATTATCATAGAGCATTTTTTCAAAATGTGGCGCCAGCCATTCTGTATCGGTTGAATAACGCGCAAATCCTCCACC
>DDPN01000084.1:5519-6408 GCA_002342205.1 Chitinophagaceae bacterium UBA2467
GTTTGTGGAAACTTGGGTGCATTGCCAAAACCGCCCCACTGCGTGTCTGCATTTTTCAGCATCTCCTGCGCAATGGCAGCAAGCGTTTCGCGAGTAAATAGATTTTCCTCTGTGGGTGCTGAAATACCAAAGGCATTAGACTTTTGTAAATGAGAGGTTAGATTTTCAGCTTGTGCATGAATTTCATCTCTTCTATTTTGCCAGGCTTGGTGAATCCCTTGTAATACTTCGGTCCAGGAAGCGCGGTTGTACGCACGCACCGGTGGGAAATAAGTGCCCCCATAAAAAGGTTTTCCTTCGGGCGTCAAAAAAACATTGAGCGGCCATCCCCCACTTCCATTCATGGCTTGCAACGCATCCATATAAATGTGATCCAAGTCCGGTCTTTCTTCGCGGTCAATTTTGATATTGACAAAATGCGCATTCATGAAAGATGCGGTCTCTTCATTTTCAAAACTTTCTCGCTCCATCACATGACACCAATGACAAGCCGCATAGCCGATGCTAACAAGAATCGGTTTTTGTTCTATAAATGCTTTTTGTAACGCCTCTTCACCCCAGGGATACCAATTGACAGGGTTATAGGCATGTTGCAACAAGTAAGGACTTGTTTCCCGAATCAAGTGGTTGGGAGTAGCCTGAGACATGCGTAGATAAACGATTACTTTTTGCGTGTAGACGCTGCTAAAAACTGATCGAGTGCAGAGACCATGCTTGGCGCTTTAGGAGAAGGAGCCGCTATTTCTAGCTTGAGTCCTTTTTCTTCTACTGCACGGATGGTGTTACTACCAAATGCCCCTAACACCAAGCCATTTTGCTTAAAGCCTGGCAAATTATCATAGAGACTTTTAATCCCGCTTGGGGTGAAAAAGCAAATCACATCAAATGC
>DDPN01000084.1:6497-8150 GCA_002342205.1 Chitinophagaceae bacterium UBA2467
TCGGAGCAGACATAGAGAAACTTTTCATTGGCCTTGTGTTTGTTGATCACATCAAACAAACTCTTGTTACTACCATCTGCTCCATAAAAAACTTTACGTTTGCGATAGAGAATAAACTTTTGTAAGTAAAGTGCAACCGCTTCAGTAATACAGAAATATTTAGTGTCCTGTGAAATAGACACTTTCATTTCTTCGCACAGACGAAAAAAATGATCAATCGCATTACGACTGGTAAAGATGATACCCGTGTACGAGGCGATATCAATTTTTTGACGACGGAAATCTTTGGCAGGAATGCCTTCCAACTTAATGAAAGGACAGAACTCCAATTGTACATTGTACTTTTTGGCTAGTTCAAAATAGGGTGATTTCTCACTTTCCGGACGAGGCTGTGTAATCAAAATATGTTTGATCGCTTTCACTTCCTCTTGCTTTTTGCCCCCTTTACTGCTCATGTAGTCCCTGCTAATTGGGTGCAAAAATAGACTCTTTTTAACTAAAATTCAAGAGAAACAACTTGTAGAGTACCAGCAAGGGTGCAATTTCAAAGCCGGTAACATAGAGAAGAAAATGAAATCCACTGATATTAATCTGTTTTCGCACTACTCGGTACGTAAGGCCAATCCGGTAAAGCAACAAACCTCCGAGTAAAACCCAGGAAAGGGCCAGTGAAATAGAAAATACCCAGGGTGCAGAAAAAGCCATGAGTGCCAGCAAGGGTAAAAGAAATAAGCCTGCCATTTTATTTATGGTGAACACCGTAAAAATGTAGGAGGTAGCCGCATCACCTGCCTTGAATAACCATCCCGTGAATTGCAAGGTGATAAATTTTACCAAGTAGGCAGCCGCTACCACCCCAGACATACAGAGGATAAGCCACCAAAAATTTGAAAAAGGATTTCGGTGTGTAGTCTCCAACCAAAATGTCAAATAGAGACCGGCCACCATAAAAAAAAGAAGATTGAGTAAAAAAGAAGGAAGAGGTGTTTGCGTCAACTGCTCGGATAGATGACGTTGTTTGAGTGTGGTGCGAAAAAACAAACGGAATAAATCGGTAAAGTATTTGGGAAAGCTTTGCCGAATCACCGCTAAAAAAAGTAAAAGACCAATAAATCCATAAAAAAGAATTTCCTTTCCTTCCACTTGGTGTATCGATATTTGCAATAGCAGCTCGCGCATAATCTTGTACTGCAAATTAATTTTTATTCTCTAGTTGTGGCAGGAATTTATCTCCATATCCCTTTTTGTAAGCAGGCCTGCGCCTATTGCAATTTTCACTTTGCCACTTCTTTACAGCATAAACAGGCCATGGTGCAGGCACTCCAGCAAGAAATTAGGTTGAGAGTAGACTACTTGTCGGGAGAAACCGTAGATACCATTTACTTGGGGGGAGGAACACCCAGTTTATTGGCGATAGAGGAATTAAAAACTCTCCTTGAAACCATTCGAACCTCTTACGCAGTGAGTGCACAAGCAGAGATCACGCTCGAAGCAAATCCAGACGACATTAACGAAGTACAATTGCAGCAGTGGAAAGCAGTTGGCATAAACCGTCTGAGCATCGGAGTACAAAGTTTTAGAGAAGAGGACCTGCAATGGATGCACCGGGCACACAATGCTCATCAATCGCTAGAAGCCTTAAAACTGAGCAAG
>DDPN01000084.1:8238-9622 GCA_002342205.1 Chitinophagaceae bacterium UBA2467
AATATTGAGACCGCACTGTCGCTACATATTCCGCATCTCTCGTGTTATGCGTTAACCGTTGAACCTAAAACGCCATTAGAAAAACAAATTCGTACGCAACAAAAGCAAGCCGTTGATCCCGATACACAAGCCGTTCACTTTTTAACACTGATAGACCGATTAGAACAAGCGGGTTTTAGACAGTATGAGATTTCCAATTTTGCAAAACCGGGTTTTGAGAGTAAACATAACCAATCGTATTGGCAGGGCAAGTCCTACTTGGGCATTGGACCCTCGGCACATTCTTATAATGGCGCAAGTAGGCAATGGAATGTAGCGAACAACCAACAATATATTTCAGCAATAGAAAAAGGCACCATCCCCTTTGAAATTGAAACACTCACTCCAGAGCAGCAGTGTAATGAATATATCATGACAGCGCTGCGTACAGATCAAGGCATACAGCTGGAACGACTAGGACCCTATGAAAAACAGGTGCTACAAGCAGTTAACCCTTATTTAAAAAACAAAACGGTAGCAAGAATTGAGAATAGACTGGTGCTGACCCGTGAAGGAAAATTTTTAGCAGACGGAATTGCAGCTGCGCTGTTTGTGGACTAATCAGTCCGCAAAAAAATTAAACCATTTGTTGCTCCAGGATTTTAAACCCCTCTTCGGCATGAACCCCTTCCCATAAAATTTTGTAGACCATTTCTGCAATGGGAATCGGTGCTTTTTCTGCATCATTGATTAAATGAATACAACGACTGGCTTGGTATCCTTCGGCCACCATACTCATTTCAAGTTGGGCGGCTTTTACAGAATAACCACGTCCAATCATATTTCCAAAACGACGATTTCGGCTATGCGGAGAGTAACAGGTCACTAATAAATCACCCAGATAAACAGATGCGGCATAGTTAGGTGTTTTACGATGCGTTACCGGATCTTCACCCTTATGAACACCTACTGTAATATGCTCTTCGCCAAATTGACGAAGAAAAGAAGCCATCTCGTCTGCTGCATTGGCGATATAAACACTCAAAAAATTATCGCCGTAATCCAAACCATGCGCAATACCTGCTCCCAATGCATAAATATTTTTTAATACGGCTGCGTACTGTACGCCCAGAATATCCTGATTGGTGATGGTGTTGATATAGTCCGTTGAAAAATAACTCGCCACTTGATTGGTAGCAGCGATATCGATACCAGAAAAAGTGAGGTAGGATAATTTTTCTTCCGCCACTTCTTCGGCGTGACAAGGACCTAGCAAGGTGAAATAATCATCCAGCGCTACCCCAAATTCATTTTGCAAGTAATGATTGACCAGTAGATTTTGTTCGGGGAGCAATCCTTTGATTGCAGAGAGTACTTTTTTCCCTTTCCAATCTTCGGGAGTTAA
>DDPN01000013.1:0-4278 GCA_002342205.1 Chitinophagaceae bacterium UBA2467
GAAAGTTGTCCATACCAAAAACTCTTCATTCGACTAACACCACTTCTGCGAAGCGGCATTGAAACGGCGATTCCCTCTGGGAAATTTTGAATCCCGATTCCAATTGCTAATGTGATGGCTCCTATCAGAGAGGTATTTTCCATTCCTAAAGAAGCGGCTCCAAATAGTACGCCTACTGCTAGTCCCTCTGGAATATTATGAAGAGTAATGGCAAGGATCAATAGAGTGGTTCTATGTAATTTAGTTTGTACGCCTTCGGATTCTTCAACACCAAAGTTGATATGCAAGTGGGGCATGTAACGGTCTAGTAGAAAAATAAAAAAGGCGCCTGCCATAAACCCAATTGCTGCTGGCATCCATTCGTAACCTGGATAAAGTGTCGCTGACATTTCAATGGCAGGATTAAGCAGTGACCAAAAACTAGCAGCAACCATCACGCCTCCAGTGAAACCTAGCATAGGATCCAATGTAGCACGGTTCATGGTTTTGAAGAAGAAAACCAGAGAAGCCCCTAATGCAGTAACCAGCCACGTAAAAGTGGTGGCGATTAAGGCAGACCATATGGGTCCTATGTTTGAAAAAAAATCCTGGAGTGACTGCATGTTTCTGTTTGGAGATCAAATTTACATAAATGAAGCCTGAGAATACTTCCTCCTATGGCATGTGCCCAGAAAGAATTAACTTGGGACATGCGGTTGCAATCTCTTTTGTTGGTTTTGCTTTTGTTTCTGAGTAGTTGCCAGGAAAAAAAGAAAATAGTTTTGACTGGAGAGCAGCCTGTTCCTGCAGCAGATTTTATTGCTTTTTTTACTCCTTTTTCATTACCCCATACTATTGCAGACACGCTACTAAAGAATAAAGTTGGAGATTCTCTGCGAATTAGTGCTCCTGTAATTCGGGCGCTGGTGCCAGATTCTATTTATGAAAAGGAGTTTGCAAAAAAAAGCAAGCCGGTGTTTTATGCACTTGGAAAAGTAGAGGTGCCCGATGCAGAAAAATACGTGTTTATTCGTGCGACCGCTGGAGAAAAGCGGATGATATGGATACTAGCTTTTGATCAGAAGAATAATTTTAGAACTGCCATCGCCCTTTTAAAACCCTCCTCAAGATCATCCATTCAACAGTCGTTGGTAATGGATAGAAAGTACTTGCTTTCACAAATTCAACTCCGAAAAAATGCTGACGGAAGTTCCAGTGAAGGAAAAGAAGTTTTTGTATTAAATGAGGCGGCAGGTCGTTTCATGCTCATTATGACAGAAGCATTAGAAGATAAGCCCACTGAGTTGATTAATCCTATTGATACGATTCCGGCTTTACGAAAATATTCTGCCGATTATGCAAACGGAAAAATGAATTTGGTTTCTATACGTGATGGACGTAAGCCCGATCGAATTACTTTCTTTATACATTTTGAAAAAAGGGAAGGTAATTGTATTGGGGAATTGAAAGGGGAAGCAATTTGGAAATCTCCCACACGCGCAGAATACAGACAGGCTGGTGATCCATGTGTGTTGCAGTTTCACTTTACGTCGAGTGGGGTTCGTTTGCAAGAGCAAAATTGCGGTTCGCGTCGTAATACTGGATGTCTTTTTGATGGGTCCTATGTGCGTAAAAAATCTCCACGAGTTAAAAAGAAAGGTTAACTTGCACCTTCGTGTAAAAAAGACACATTATGAGTTTTGCGCCATTTAAAGTTCCCTATGAAATTCAAGAACGCTTTAAACGTAAAGTGGCTTATTTCTCCATGGAGTTTGCTGTTCATCAACCCTTAAAGATTTATAGTGGTGGGTTAGGTTTCTTAGCGGGTTCACATTTGCGCAGTGCGTATGAACTACAGCAAAACATGATTGGGATTGGTATTCTCTGGAAATATGGATATTATGATCAAGCTCGTAATCAGGATCAAACCTTAAATGTCACTTGGCATGAAAAGGAATACAGTTTTCTTCAAGATACGGGCATCAAGTTTCAAGTAACAATACACGAACATCCCGTGTGGGTTAAGGCCCTTTATCTGGCTCCTGAAACTTTTAAAACAGCTCCATTATTTCTGTTGAGTACGGATCTTCCGGAAAATGATTACGTGTCACAAACTATCACGCATCGGCTTTATGATGCGAATGTGGCAACTAAGGTGGCGCAGTTCATTTTACTTGGGGTGGGGGGAGCGAAACTAATTGACTTATTAGGTTTTCAACCTGAGTTATATCATTTGAATGAAGCCCATGCAATTTCAGCCGGATTTTATTTGTACAGAAAATTTGATCGCAATCTTGAGGAAGTAAGAAAAAGGCTGGTGTTTACTACACACACTCCAGAGGAAGCAGGAAATGAAAAGCATGATATTTATTTATGCCATCGCATGAGTTATTTCTGTGGACTTTCCGTTGAAGATGTAAAAGCATTATATGGAAGTGATGAAGATCAGTTCAATCACTCCCTGGCTGCATTACGTTTTTCACATCTCTCCAATGGAGTATCTCAGCTACATGGGGATGTGTCAAGAAAAATGTGGGAAAAGTATAGCGGAATTTGTCCTATCATCTCTATTACTAATGCGCAAAACTGGCGTTATTGGGCGGATAAACAGTTATATCGATTTAATGAGGCAGGGGATAACTATGGAATGGATGATCGAAAAAAATATCTTAAAAAGCGTGCATTTGAAATAGTAGCCGATCAAACGGGTAAGTTGTTCAACCCGGATGTTTTTACAATCGTATGGGCAAGAAGATTTGCGGGCTATAAACGTGCAGGATTGATTACAACACATGAAGAAAGATTTGCTCGGTTGATGTCGAATAAGCGTTATCCTGTTCAGTTGATATGGGCGGGAAAGCCTTATCCAATGGATCACCCTGCCATTAGTGAATTTAACCAGCTTGTTCATTTGAGTAAGCAGTATAAGAATATGGCAGTGTTGATTGGTTATGAACTTACTCTTTCAAAGCGAATGAAACAGGCAGCTGACTGTTGGCTGAATAATCCTCGAGTACCTCGTGAAGCTTCCGGAACCAGTGGTATGACAGCGGCAATGAATGGTGCAGTTAATTTCTCAACAGACGATGGATGGATACCAGAGTTTATTAATCATGGGCATAACGGATTTGTGGTTCCAAAGGCCGATTACGATACAATGGCTGTACATGAACAGGATGAATATGATTTGAATAAGATCTATGATATCCTGGAAAATGAAATTCTTCCCCTCTACTATGATAAGTACGATACCTGGCGTCAGGTTATGAAAAACGGAATGCAGGATGTGCGATTTGCATTTGACAGTAATCGGATGGCAGAGGAATATTATCGTTTACTTTATGCCTGATAGAGCGCAAGCTGCGATTGTATGGGTGCAGCTCCAGGAAAAAATCCAATGATTTTTTCAATAACAGCTTCCACCAAGGCATCTGGGCAAGAGGCTCCGCTAGTTAAAAGAATATGAAGAGGTTCTTTGGATGGGAAAAATCCACTCGTTGTTTTCTCTTTCTTTTTGTGTAGATCAAAGTGAACAATTTCGTTAGCTGAGTTGATTTTTGACGCGTTTTCGATAAAGTATGTTGGGAGTTTTTCTTCACAGAGTTCTACGAGATGTGATGTGTTGGATGAATTATACCCGCCAACAACAATTGCAAGATCTGCAGTTGTATTCAATAGTCCTTTTACAGCAGTTTGATTATCCAGCGTAGCGTAGCAAAGCGTATCCCTGGTGTCAGCCACAGCGTCATCTTGTTGATAGTTACTTAAAATGGTGGTTTTCAAAAAATCAGCAATTGCTTGTGTATCACTGGCAAGCATTGTTGTTTGATTGACGACTCCTATTCGTTGTAAGTCAATATGAGGATCAAAACCGGCAGAGTATTGATTGGCAAATTGACTATAAAATTCTTCTTTAGATTTTTTTTCATTGATAAAGGAAGCTAGTTTAATCGCTTCCTCCATATCTTTTATCACCAGTGCAGGTCCGTGCGCAGCGGCATGTGAAAATGTTGCTCTTGTTTCTTCATGGGTAGGTTTGCCATGAATAATCACTGTATATTTTTTGTTAGCAATCACTTCGCTTCTATTCCATACTTTTTCTACAAAGGGGCAGGTGGTATTATACGATTCAGTTTTAATTCCAACGGCTGCTAATTTTTTTTCTATTTCTAGTGTGGTTCCAAAAGCAGGAATCAGTACGATATCATCGGCATGCAAATCTTCAAAGGGAATAAGTTGCCGTCCCGATGTGTCTTGCAAAAATTGAATACCCTGGGATTGCAGATCATGATTTACCTG
>DDPN01000013.1:4399-5435 GCA_002342205.1 Chitinophagaceae bacterium UBA2467
ACCGGGCCAAAATCAAGGGTAGTGGGTGAAAAGTCTTTTTTCATACGATCCTGCTCTTTCCGCTTCTTTTTGATAGCAGTAATAAGTGGACTGCGGTAGATAATAGGAACTTCAAAGCTTTTCATGACGCAAAGATACGGGCTCGGTTTTTTGTATCTTGCTACAAATAATCTGTATGCAGGTACGCTTGCTCACTTTGGCTTTCCTTGTTTTATTGCAGTCATGCAAACTGATGCCAAGAAATGAGGCTGCTAATGCTGAAAAATCAACCCCTATGAATGGACCTTTTATAACACCCGCTTGGGTTAGGCAAACTACCATTTATGAAGTGAATCTAAGACAGTATACGCCTGCTGGCACCTTTAATGCTTTTTTATTGGAGCTACCAAGGTTGAAAGAGTTAGGGGTAGAAACACTTTGGTTTATGCCATTGACGCCTATAGCGCAACAAAATAAAAAGGGGACACTGGGTAGTTACTATGCATGCGCTGACTACACCGCAATTAATCCTGAGTTTGGTAGCGCGGATGATTTTAAAAACTTGGTTCAACAAGCACATGCAATGGGTTTCAAAATTATTGTAGACTGGGTAGCCAATCATACTGGCTGGGATCATAGTTGGACAAAGAAGTTTCCAGATTATTATTTGAAAGATTCAGCAACAGGGACTTTTAAAATCGCCTCTGGTATGGATGATATCATAGAATTGGATTATGCTAATCCCGCACTCCGTAAGGCTATGATAAACGCCATGAAATTTTGGGTAAATGAATTTGACATTGATGGATTTCGATGCGATTTGGCTTTTTGGGTGGAGCTCGGCTTTTGGAAAGAGGCGAGGGCGGAACTAGATCTCATAAAACCGCTATTTTGGTTTGGAGAGTATGATGAATTAGAGAAACCAGCGTATGGAGAAGTGTTTGATGCGAGTTATACCTGGACTTGGATGCATCGAGCAAAAGATTTTTACCAACAAAAGTGGCCAATTGATTCTTTAACTACTGTATTACATCGCTATGATGAATTAGGTGATTCA
>DDPN01000013.1:5511-5722 GCA_002342205.1 Chitinophagaceae bacterium UBA2467
GTCCCTTTAATTTATTCAGGTCAAGAAATAGGAAATAGAAAACGTATGGCCTTTTTTGAAAAGGATCTTTTTCAAAAAGGACCTGACGCTGAATTGCTCACTCGACTTTACAAGACGTTAACCCGATTGAAAAAAACAAACCCGGCATTAGAGGCAGGGAATACACAAGCTGCAACCTATCGTGTTAAAACAACTGCGGATGATAAAGTAT
>DDPN01000030.1:0-2779 GCA_002342205.1 Chitinophagaceae bacterium UBA2467
GATAGTGCATTGAAAGAAGTTTTTCTTACTGTTCTCCCCGAGCAACAGTTTCTTCGATTCATGGAATTAAAAGGAAAGTTGGGCAGTCAACATAAATTTCCTCGTGTGATGAAAGGAACAATGCTTGCTGATTGGGAAAAATTTTTACAAACAGGTCAGCTTTGACGACGAACGTTTCAATGATAGCAAGATTTTGGAGTCGCTTGAAACGAGTGCTACTTTATCTTTTTATTTTTCAATTTGTTTATATAATTCTGTTGCGATGGGTTGATCCTCCCATTACGATGACACAGCTCGTTAGTTGGGTAACAGGCGATGGACTTCGTCGTGATTATGTTAGAGCAGATCAAATTTCACCTTATTTACGATTAGCAGTAATCGCCTCCGAAGATCAATTATTTCCTGCGCACTATGGCTTTGATTGGAAGCGAATTCAGGAGGCGATGGCGTATAACAAGCGTAAGCCGACTAAATTAAGAGGGGGTAGCACGATCAGCCAGCAAACTGCAAAAAATGTTTTTTTATGGCAGGGAAGAAGCTGGATTCGAAAGGGACTGGAAGTTTACTTCACTTTTATGATCGAGATCGTGTGGGGTAAAAAAAGAATTTTGGAAGTGTATCTGAATGTGATTGAAATGGGGAAAGGAGTATATGGAGCAGAGGCCGCTTCGCAGTTTTATTTTAATAAATCAGCAAGAAATTTAAGTCGTCGTGAATCGGCACTGATAGCTGCTTGTCTTCCAAATCCCGTTCGTTATAAAGTAAAGTCGGGATCACGTTATATGCAATCTCGGACCAGTATGATACAACGTCAGATGATGAATCTGCAGTCAGATCCTACTATTCGAAAACTTATTGAGAATCGATAGCAAATGAAGATTCTAAAATTGTGTTCACGGTGCGAATAGCACTTTGTATGCGATCATCATTTTTTCCTTTGATCAGGGTCCAGGGAACCGATTGTTGTTCTAAATAATTTTTATAGATAAAAAATAATCGTTCTCTGGTTTCCAGATCTGGATATTCTCTCAATTCATCTTTTTCCCACTCTAAATCTGGCTGGCAAAGTAAATAGTGGTCATATTTTCTTTTCGCCAATTGTTCTTCTATATAGGGATGACATTTGTTAAATACAAATTCTGCCCAGACCTTCATCACAACCATATTGGTGTCGATAAAGTAGGGAATATCATAGTCTTGCTCTAAAAGTGGAGCCGCTCTTTTTTCTAATAACTCTGCCCAATTTTCTTCTCCCGCAATTTGTCCTTTGGCAATGGTGAGCAGATCTGTATAGCTATAATCTTTTCCGTTTGTCAATAAATATTCGCGTGCATACTCAGGACACCAGACGGTTTCAAAGTGTTCTGCCAGTTGACGACATAGCGTGCTTTTGCCGGTACTCTCGGGTCCTATAACTACAATTTTTTTAAGCATGGGTCACAATAGCTTTTTGATTCCAGCTGCGCAACCCTGCAAAGGCGATGAGCAGCAATACGAAATAATAGACGGCAGTTAAGGGTAATCCTTTCACATAATACAGAGGCATTGATGCAATATTAGTGAGTATCCACCAGTACCAACTTTCAACCTTCTTTTTAGTCATCAACCACATTCCGGTAAAGGCAGCAGCAGAAGCGAGTGCATCTGCCCAGGGAATCGCTTCTTTAAAAAATAAATCTCTCAATTGTGTCAAGGATATAAAAAGTAAAAAATAACAAACAATGAAAAAAAGAAGTTGTTCAATCCACTCTTTACGAATACTGGTTGTGATATGGACAATCTTTGTATTCATTTCATTCGTTCGGTTCCAATTATACCATCCATACAAACTCATAGCTGTGTAGTAAAAGTTTACAGCCCCTTCTCCGGGTAAATGATATTCAAAACTGATCCAGGTATAAATAATCGTATTGACAAGACCTACCGGATATACCCAGATACTTTCTCTTTTACTGAACCATACACTTGCTATGCCCGCGGTAACAGCGAGCCATTCTATCCAGGTTGTGTTTTGAATGGATTGATAGAAAGACTGTAAGATGTCGCTGCTCATTCTGATTCTGCGATCACTTCTTTCACTTCCGGAATCATTCTTTTCATCATGCCTTCGATTCCAGCTTTTAGGGTGATCATTGAAGAAGGACAACCACTGCAACTTCCTTGCATGGCTAAACTAACCGTTCCTGCTTCGTAACTTTTAAATTGAATAGCTCCCCCATCCATTTCAACAGCTGGGCGTACATAATTATCCAGTAACTCTTTGATTCTTTTCACGACATCATCATCATCTGCTGCTACTTCGTTGCTTACTGTTTGTTTTTGTGCAGCTAATTCTTCTTCATTCACCACGGGCTTACCTTCTTCCAGATAATCTTTTAAAAACTGACGAACAGAAGGAATAACATCATTCCAATCTGTTTCCTGTGTTTTGGTGAGCGTGACAAAATTGCTCGCAATAAAAACAGCCTTTATAAAAGGAAATCCAAACAATTCTGTAGCGAGTGGTGATGGACCCGCACTGGCCACATCTGGAAAATCTACACTTTTACCAGGGTATAATAATTTATTCGCCACAAACTTCATGGTTTCAGGGTTTGGGGTCATCTCTGTGTAGATGCTTACGATAGGGTTGCCAGTCTTGATCATAGGTCCATTAATTGTTCTGCAAAAATAACAAGTACAATGATGCTTTGTTTACGAAGACCGGAAACTGCTAACTCCTTGTATGTCATGAAATAAACTAATCCCTCTCTGGTTGTTGCCCCCATTTTTCCGGGGA
>DDPN01000030.1:2792-3049 GCA_002342205.1 Chitinophagaceae bacterium UBA2467
CGCCAGAGAGCGGATAATAATAACTCACGCATGAAGAAAAATTCTTTCGGGAGTTTGTCGTAGACTTTTTCAAACAATTCTTCGTGTCCCAATAATTCTCTTTTCCCTTCTTCGCGATCGATGATCATTACTTTATCAAAGTCTTCTTTCGTAAAGTTTTCCATTCCTCTCCAGTCCATATCACTATAACGAGGTCTCCATCCAATGGGGCTTTCAACTGCACTGACCTGTCCACGAATTCTTCCGACAATCCATTT
>DDPN01000108.1 GCA_002342205.1 Chitinophagaceae bacterium UBA2467
TAGGAACTGCTTCGTCTCTTCTGTATGCCAAAGGTTGTGAAATAACTGGTCAAGATACTTCGGGATTCAAAGCGGCAAGACAGGCTGCCCTAGAGTCAGAATTGACAATTGTAAGTATTGGTGAATCAGCAATCATGTCTGGTGAAGCAAAAAGCAGAAGTTACTTAGGTCTGCCAGGTATGCAAGAGCAACTTGTAAAAGAGTTGGTGGCCACTGGTAAACCAGTTGTTGTGTTGATCAGCGCAGGTAGACCCCTTGTATTTAATTGGATTGCAGATCATGTTCCAGCTATAGTATACACGTGGTGGTTAGGTACCGAAGCTGGTAATGCCATTTCAGATGTTTTATTCGGCGATTATAACCCCTCTGGTAAATTACCTATGACCTTTCCTCGTCATGAGGGACAAATTCCTATCTACTATAATTATTATAGTACCGGTCGTCCATTTAAGAACGATACTGATTTTACTTATGTAACTGCATACACTGATCTACCCAATAGTCCACGTTATCCATTTGGGTATGGATTGAGTTACACCACATTTGAGTATGGAGCCATTCAATTAAGTGATACGTTGCTAAAGAAGGGTAAATCAATTCAGGCAAAAATTCGTGTTAGTAATACCGGTGCATATCAGGGTGAGGAAGTGGTACAATTATATATTCAGGATGTGACCGCCTCATTAGTTAGGCCGGTTCGTGAATTAAAGGGGTTTGAAAAAATTAATCTTAAGTCAGGTGAATCCAAAGAAGTAGTATTCACTATTTCTGAAAAGGAACTTTCTTTTTATAATGAAGAAGGAAAGGCTATCACAGAGGCCGGACTCTTTCATGTGTTTATTGGGGGTAACTCCCAGTCCAGCCAAAAAGCGTCGTTTACTCTTCTTTAACCTCCTCAAATTCCAGGTAATCTTCTTTGCTTGGTTTGGAGCTGGGTTTGGTCCAGTTCCGGGTTGCCGAATCAGTGGGCGACGGGTCAGTTGGGTTTTGCTGCCCCCTAAACTGGTTTTCCATCTGTTCTTTCATTTGCTTAAAACCCTTTCTCAGCTGTCGTCCAGCCAGAAAAAGGGGAACTACTACCCTGAAAATGAACTGAAAAGCAAAATACAGGAGGAAAAAGTAAAGAATGAATTTCATGAGAGGCAAAGATAAGTCAAGCTGAACCTGCCATTGTTTTTTGGTCACTCGATTCCGAAGTTGTAAATTTGCATCCTGAAGATGATTGAAGGGAACGGAGTCGTTCCCTTCTTCTTTTTAGCTATATGGACAATAGTGCTTTAATAAAGGCAATGGAAGAGCGGGTTGTCAGCCTGATTGGGGCTGAAAAAGATCTTTTTTTGGTGGAGATACGTGTTAAGCCAACTAATAATCTGAAGATCTATATTGATGGAGATCAAGGAGTTAGCGTAGAAAAGTTGGTTTTTTACAATCGAAAATTATACCGCCAGTTAGAAGAGGAGGGAGTTTTCCCGGATGGGGACTTTTCCTTGGAATTATCTTCTCCTGGCCTGGATGAACCCCTAAAAATGCACCGCCAATATGTTAAAAATATTGGTAGACCGGTGGAGGTTATTTTGAACGATGGAATCAAGCAGGAGGGGGTATTGAAAGCTGTGACCGAAGAGGCAATAGAAGTGGAGAGTACGACTGGAAAAGGCAAAAAGGCGGTAACTACTCAGTTGACTATCCCGTTTATTCAAATAAAATCAACAAAAATTCAAATCAAATTCTAAAACAGAACCGGTTCAAAAATTTGCAGTATGGCTAGTATTAATCTTATCGATGCTTTCCAGGATTTTAAAGACGCGGAAAATATTGATCGTCCAACGATGATGAAAGTGGTAGAGGATGTTTTCAAGACATTGTTGCGTAAGAAATATGGAAGTGATGAAAATTTTGATGTTATCGTAAACGCCGAAAAAGGAGACCTTGAAATTATTCGTCGTCGAATGATTGTGGAAGACGGTGAGGTAGAAGATCCCTTAGCACAGGTTGCGTATTCAGAAGCTGTCAAAATTGAACCTGACTTTGAAGTAGGTGAAGAGCTTTATCAAGAAATTGACCTTCTGGACTTTGGTCGTCGTGCAATTTTAGCTGCAAAACAAACCTTGGCAAGTCGCATCAGTGACCTCAAGAAAAATGCACTCGCAAAAAAATATGGAGATCGTGTTGGTGATATCATTAGTGCAGAGGTTTACCAGGTATGGAAAAAAGAAATTTTATTGTTGGATGAAGAAGGCAACGAATTGATTCTTCCCAAGAGTGAACAAATTCCACAAGACTATTTCAAAAAAGGGGAATCTATCCGTGCGGTAATCAGACGTGTGGATATGAAAAATAACAATCCGGTCATCATCCTTTCACGTACCGCTCCAGAATTTTTAGCGAAGTTGCTGGAGATTGAAGTGCCAGAAATTTTTGATGGTCTGATTGTGATCAAAAAGATTGTAAGAGATCCAGGAGAAAGAGCGAAAGTGGCTGTAGAATCCTATGATGATCGTATCGATCCGGTGGGAGCCTGTGTGGGAATGAAAGGAAGCCGTATCCATGGAATTGTACGTGAATTGAAAAATGAGAATATCGATGTGATTAACTTCACTACTAATATTCAGTTGTTGATTCAACGTTCATTGACTCCTGCTCGCATCACTAGCATGGAATTGGATACCGAGAATAAGCATGCAAATGTTTACCTCGCACCTGATCAGGTATCACTAGCTATTGGTCGTAGAGGCGTCAACATTAAATTAGCTTCTGAGTTGACGGGTTACGAGCTGGATGTGTATAGAGATAATGAAGGTGAAGAAGAAGAGTTCGATATTGATCTGGAAGAATTCACCGATGAGATTGATGAGTGGGTTATTGACGAACTCAAGCGTGTGGGATGTGATACCGCACGTAGTGTGTTGAATCTTTCTGCTGATGAATTAGAGCGCAGAACGGATTTAGAAAAAGAAACAATTGATGAAGTGCGTCGAGTACTTAAAACAGAATTTGAAAACGAATAAAGGTTATTAAAACAACTGAATGGCAGAGTTAAAACTTCCTAGATTACTGGCGGCGGCCAAAGAGTTCAACATTGGACAGGATACGCTTATCGACTTTTTAGTAGGTAAGGGCTTTCCTAAAGATGACTTGAAGCCTACGTCCAAGTTGACGGAGGATATGTATCGTTCCTTGCAACAGGAATTCCAAAGTGATAAGGCCGCTAAAATGAAAAGCGACCAATTGGAACTTCCTAAAAATGCACCAGGTGAGGTGCGCAAGAAAAAGGAAGAAGAAGAGATTTCTTTTAAATCTGCTAAGCCTTCTCGTAAAAAAGAAGAGCCTGCTCCTGCTAAAGAAGAGAAGGAAGAAAAAGTAGAAAAGGCAGAAGAGATTGTAAAAGCAGAGGCGCCCGTTGTTGAAGGACCGAAAGTGGTTACTAAAATTGATCTGGATGCAATCGATTCTTCTGTTCGTCCTAAGAAAGGTACAAAAGCGAAAAAGGAAGAAAAAGTAGAACAAGAAGTAAAGCCTGCCGAAAAGAAAAAGAAAACAGAAGTAAAAGCAGAGGTGGCTCCTCCTGTAAAAGAGGAACCTGCTAAACCTACTGAGGAAGCTCCCCCTGTTATTGAAAATATTGAAGTTGAAAAACTTTCAGGTCCAAAGATTTTAGGTAAGATTGATTTACCTGTTAATAATGACACAAGACCTGTTCGGGAAGAGAAGAGACCTCGTAAACGTATTCCGCTCACTAAAAATGACAATGTTCAACGCCAGGTATTCGTCAATAAAGATCAGGATAACCGTGGCGGCGGTGGTGGATTTAATCGTGGCCGAGGCGGACAACAACAACGTCCTCCTCAACAAAGAGGTGGTGCACGTCGTGAAGAGAAGTTGATTGATGAAAAAGAGATTCAACGAAAAATTCAGGAAACGCAAGCTAAACTTACCGGCGGTGCTGGTAAGGGAAAGAGTGTAAAAGCTAAGCTTCGCCGCGAGAAAAAGCAAGAAATGGCCGAGGCCATGGGCGAGGAAGCTGTTGACAATAAATTACAATTGACCGAGTTTATCAGTGTAAGTGAGTTAGCTAGTTTGATGGATGTAAGCTTTGCTGATGTAATCAGCAAGTGTATGAGTTTGGGAATCATGGTATCTATCAACCAGCGTTTGGATGCAGAAGTAATCGAATTAGTGGCTAGTGAATTTGGATATGTGGTAGAGTTTATAGATATGGAGAAGCAAATGGAGATGGAAGAAGATGTGGAAGAAGAAGATGACGCTTCTGAATTAAAGCATCGCTCTCCAATTGTAACGATCATGGGTCACGTTGACCATGGTAAAACATCACTCTTGGACTATATCCGTAGTGCTAACGTGGTTGCAGGTGAGGCCGGAGGAATTACACAGCACATCGGTGCCTATCGAGTAGAGCTTCCTGATGGAAAGGAAATTACCTTCTTGGATACACCTGGTCACGAAGCCTTTACAGCGATGCGTGCAAGGGGTGCCAAGGTTACGGACATTGCCGTGATTGTGGTGGCGGCTGATGATGCAATCATGCCTCAAACACGCGAAGCGATTAGCCACGCGCAAGCTGCGGGTGTTCCAATGATTTTTGCGGTGAACAAGATTGATAAGGATGGTGCAAATCCTCAAAAAATATATGAGCAGCTTTCTCAAATGAATATTTTGGTTGAAGAGTGGGGTGGTAAATTCCAAAGCCAAGAGATCTCTGCGAAAAAAGGATTGAACATCGATAAGTTGTTGGAGAAGATATTGCTCGAAGCAGAGATGCTCGATTTAAAAGCAAATCCTGATCGT
>DDPN01000051.1:0-6379 GCA_002342205.1 Chitinophagaceae bacterium UBA2467
ACGTTGTGAGACATGTTTAGTAGACATCATACACGCAGTTAAGCTGAAAATGTGGAAAAATTACACTTCTCGCGCGCAAAATTACGTATTGCAATCTTTAAAACATAAGGAAAATAAAAATTTTTTATTGCCCAAATCTGTTGCAATTCAAGGAGTTTGGAGATAAAAAGTGTGGAACAAAATCGTCCTGTCATTGAACAGTCAATTTTTGAGCTTTCGGCGCCTTTGGAGTGTTAAAAACTAGGTTGAACACCATTTTTCGGTGACCTTTGCGGCTCCAGAAAATATGTTTAAGAAACTAAGAGAGAAGTGGAAGGTTGGTCCTTTTCAATTGACGCTGATTCTTTGCACGTTCGCGTGCGGAGGAAGCGCAACAGGATGGGCGGCAAAAAAAATCATGAATGGCTTTTCGTTACAACAGGATTGGCTTTGGGCTACTCTTTACATTTTGTTAGTCACGCTTCTTTGGCCATTGATGGTACTCGTGATCAGTATTCCATTTGGACAATTTCGTTTTTTTAAATCGTATATCAACAAACTGGGATCTAAAATGGGTTTTTTACGTTAGCAGTACTCACAGGTTCCGTTTGCATTGACCATATTTGTACGATGAAACGCATCGCCATTTTTGCTTCAGGCACCGGTAGTAATGCAGAAAAAATACTAGCGTATTTTAAAGATTCTGCGGACATTAAAATCGCATTGATTGTTTCCAACAAACCCGATGCAGGTGTATTACAAATTGCAAATCGACATAAAGTACCAACGTTGGTGATAGAACGTGAAGCTTTTTTTAAGGGTGATGGTTATGTGCCACAGTTAGAAGCCCACCAAATTGATTGGATTATTTTGGCAGGCTTTTTATGGAAAATTCCAACTACGTTATTGAAAGGTTGGGAAAAAAGAATCATCAACATACATCCAGCACTGCTTCCAAAATATGGAGGCAAGGGGATGTATGGTAATGCCGTACATACTGCAGTTATACAAGCAGGAGAAACCAGCAGTGGAATCACGATTCATTTTGTAGATGAACACTACGATCATGGTGCAATTATTTTTCAGGCAACCTGTTCTGTATTTCCAACTGATACGCCCGAAGCCCTTGCCACACGAATTCATGCATTAGAACACAAACATTTTCCTCGTGTCATTGAGCAGGTGATCACCACATGAATCTTTCGTTGAAAAATATAATTGCCATTTTAGTGGTGTACTTTTTTGTTTCATCACTGTCGGCTCAGTCATTTTTAATCAAAGGAGTTGTATATGACAGTTCTCGCAATTATCCATTAGAAGCCGTTAGTGTTCTCTCTAGTGCCGGGGCGGGTACAATTACGAATGCAGAAGGTTATTATGAAATAAGAGTTACCGACCGGGACTCCATCTGGTTCAGCTATCTCAACAAACCCACTGTAAAATTTCCAGTAATCAAGATTGTAAATCCCATGCAATTTGATATTTCACTTCAAGTTAGTATTCCGGTTTTGCGAGAAGTAAAAATATTTCCGCGTAATTATAAGCTTGACTCTATTAGAAACAGACAGGATTATGCAAAGGTTTTTAATTACCAACGACCAGGTTTGAAAATTGTCACACCCCAATATGGCGCCGGCGTGGGCCTCGATTTAGATGAACTCATCAATGTGTTTCGCTTTAGACGAAATAAAAGTATGTTAGGCTTTCAACAGCGTTTATTGTTAGAAGAACAGGAAAAATTTATTGACTATCGTTTCAACAAAGCATTGGTTCGCCGGCTCACCTTATTGGATGGTGCCGAGCTAGAGCGATTTATGCAAACATTCAGACCTTCTTATCTATTTACAAAGTTGGCCGGCGATTATGAATTTCGTTTATACATCAAACAAAGTTTATACCGTTTCAAAAAGGGCCTCCCTCCGTTTACCTGGCAAGAAGAGCCTATAGAACAATAATTTTCTTTTGATTTTATCTTTTTCAAAGTAGTATCTTTTCATTATGAAAAGCTTGCTTGCCTTACTCTTGTTGCCAGGATTTTTATTGGCACAAACACCAAAGACGTGTGATCTTGTTATTACCAACGGAAAAATCATTGATGGTACCGGCAATAGTTGGTTTCGTGGTACGCTTATTGTCAATCAGGGAAAAATAGTTTCAATTATTCGTCAGCCCTCCGCTCAAAAATGGGAAAATAGTTGGGCTCCCAACCAAGTGATTGATGCAAAAGATAAAATAGTAGCTCCTGGATTTATTGATGTGCACACCCATATTGAGGGAGATGAAAAAAAAGATCCCGAAACAAAAAGCTTTATCTACGATGGAGTTACAACCTGTATCACCGGTAACTGCGGTTTGTCACAAGTAGATGCGAAAAAATATTTTGATTTCATTGACTCGCTTCGATTATCCATCAATGTCGCCATGTTGATTGGTCACAACGATATTCGAAGAGCGGTGATGGGTCGCGCTAATCGCGATGCAACAGATGAAGAACAATTGCGCATGGAAGCNNATGGAGCTGTGGGCTTAAGCACAGGTCTTATCTATATCCCGGGCACTTTTAGTAAAACGCCCGAAATAATCGGCCTCGCCAAAAAGGCTGCAGCATTTGGTGGTGTTTACGCAACACACATGCGTGACGAAGGAGACAGTGTAACACAAGCGATTGAAGAAGCACTCACAATTGGCAGAGAAGCAGGAATTCCTGTTCAGCTTTCACATTTTAAACTAAGTGGTCAACAAAACTGGGGTCGAAGTAAAACCACAATCGCGATGGTAGAAAAAGCGCGTAAGGCAGGAATGGATGTGACCATTGATCAATATCCTTACACCGCTAGTAGTACCTCGATCAATACGTTAATTCCCGATGAATTGTTAGCCGATGGTCAAGACTCTATTAAGGCAAGACTTGCGAGACCTGAAATAAGAAAACAAGTAACAACGTCCATTCAAAAAAGATTAAAGAAAAGAGGACTCAAGCATCTCAGTTATGCAGTGGTTGCTTCTTTCGGTCCAGATAGTTCATACAATGGAAAAAGTATTGAGCAGATTAATATCATGTTGGGAAATAAACACCGAGTAAAAGACGAGGCATCCGTGGTAATGGATATTGTGAGTCGGGGAGGAGCCAGTGCAGTATTTCATGGAATGGGCGAAGAGGATGTAACAAGAATAATGCGTTACCCCTTCAATATGATTGCAAGTGATGCCGGCATTCGTGCTTTTAATTCAGGAGTACCGCATCCTCGCGGGTATGGAACGAATGCGCGCGTACTTGGACGCTATGTTCGCGAAAAAAATGTACTAAGTCTCGAAGAAGCGGTTCGCAGAATGACCTCACTGCCTGCGCAAAAATTTCAATTACATGACAGGGGATTACTTCAAGTTGGATATGCAGCGGACATATTAGTGTTTGATGAAAATGAAGTTCTTGACCTTTCTACTTTCGATAAACCTCATGCCTATTCTGTAGGCATGCACTATGTCATTGTAAATGGTAAAATCACGGTGGATAATCAAAAGCATATTGGCACCCGTGCCGGACAAATTCTCTATGGCCCTGGAAAATTAAAATCATAACCCCATGAAACAACTGATTCGCCTTGGATTGCTTGCACTATTACAAGTAACGCTATGCGTGAGTGTACTGCAAGCGCAAAAAATTGAATGGAACTCCACACCACTTGCAGCTGGTTTTTCGCAAGATCGATTAAAGGTCATAGACGCAAGGCTTAATGAGTGGGTAGAGAAAGGATGGATGCAAGGAGCCACTGCCCTAATTATTCGCAATGGAAAAGTAGTGTATCATAAAGCGGTAGGCTATAATGACCTGGAGGCAAAAGTTCCCTTAAAAAAAGATGACATTTTTCGCATTGCCTCACAAACAAAAGCAATTACCAGTGTCGCAATCATGATTTTATTTGAAGAAGGAAAATTGTTGTTAGATGATCCTGTATCAAAATATATTCCAGCTTTTCGGAAACAACAAGTATTAGCCAGCTTTAATGAAGCCGATACTTCGTACACTACAGTGCCAGCAAAATCAGATATCACCATTCGTCAACTACTTACACATACCTCTGGATTAGGCTATGCACAAATTGGATCCAAAGAATCAAATGCTATTTATGCTAAATCCAATTTAACGGCAGGAATCGGAGTGGTTGGAGATGATCTGTTAAGTGCTATGAATCGACTTGCCAAACTACCACTAATGCATCAACCGGGCGAGCGCTGGACCTATGGATTAAATACAGATTTATTGGGCTGCTTAGTTGAAGTGATTAGTGGAAAAACATTAGATCAATTCTTTAAAGAAAGAATTTTTGAACCACTCG
This sequence comes from Chitinophagaceae bacterium UBA2467, assembly GCA_002342205.1. GTDB lineage: Bacteria > Bacteroidota > Bacteroidia > Chitinophagales > Chitinophagaceae > JJ008. The sequence goes on from DDPN01000051.1 coordinate 4,317, forward strand.
GTATGCAAGACACCTATTTTACAATCCCTGCTGCCAAAGCAAACCGACTGGTAAAATTATATCGCGAGCTACCCAATGGAAAGTTAGAAAAATCACCAGGCAATATGCTTAATGGGCGTACAATCACACCGGAATATCCATTACAAGCAAGCACCTACTATTCTGGTGGAGCAGGACTCTCTTCAACTATTGGGGACTATGGTATTTTTTTACAAATGTTGTTGAATGGTGGCATTTATAACGGAAAAAGAATTTTAAGCAGAAGAACGGTTGACATGATGACTACTAATCAAATTGGTGAGGTAAATTATGGAGGCGGTCAGGATAAATTTGGATTAGGCTTTTCTGTTATCATGGAAAAAAGCGAAGGTCGTACCCCCGCTAATGTAGGCACGTTTGCATGGGGTGGTGCTTTTGCCACTTCTTATTGGGTTGATCCAAAAGAAAAAATGGTTTATCTCTTCTATCGTCAGTTACAAAATACAAGTAAAGGAGAAATGGTAGAAAAATTCAGAGCAATGGTGTACCAGGCAATCAATGACTAATCAATACGCCAACAACTTTTGAATCGCTTCTCCTAATCGGGATTTTGCTAAGAACTGCTGTTCTAATTCCAAATTGAATGGGACAGGTGTGTCCAAAGAAGCACAGCGTACGACAGGTGCATCAAGCCACTCAAAACAATGCTCTGCAATCCACGCAGCAATTTCTCCTCCAATACCACCTGTCAAAGTATCCTCGTGTAAGATCAATACTCTTCCGGTTTCACGTACCACTTTTTTTATGGCATCATAATCAAGTGGAAGTAAGGTGCGTAAATCCAAAATTGCAATGGAAAGTTCCGGATGCGCAATCAGGTATTCTTGTGCCCAATGAACACCTGCCCCATACGTAATGATCGCCAACTCTTCACCATCCGTTAGCTGTTTTGCTTTTCCTATTTCAATCTCGTAGTAGGTTTCAGGCACAAGACCCGTACTACTTCGATAGAGAGCTTTGTGTTCAAAATATAAAACTGGATTTGGATCATTGAGCGATGCCAATAAAAGTCCTTTTGCATCAAGCGGGGTAGAAGGGTACACCACTTTTAATCCAGGAATATGTGTAAACCACGCTTCATTGCTTTGCGAATGAAAAGGACCAGCTCCAACACCCGCACCCGTTGGCATTCGAACAACCACTTTAGCCGTTTGTCCCCAGCGATAATGAATCTTGGCTAAATTATTTACAATCTGGTTGAGTCCTACCGATACAAAATCAGCAAACTGCATTTCAACCATTGCCGCATAGCCTTCGAGTGATAACCCCAGTGCCGTGCCCAAAATGGCACTTTCACAAAGCGGCGTATTGCGAATACGTTCGCGCCCAAATTGCTGTACAAACCCTTCGGTGATTTTAAATGCCCCTCCATATTCTGCAATGTCCTGCCCCATTAAAATCAATTGCGGATCTCGCTCCAATTGTTGTCGCAATGCTTCACTGATTGCATCAATAAAACGAAGTTCTCGTCCTTGATCATCATCGGTTAGCACAGAAAGCGTATCCTGTCGTGGTGCATAAACATCACTTAACTCCTGGTCAACTGTTGCCACCACCGGTTGTGGATGAAGACCGATTGCTAATTCTTCTTCAATTTTTTGTTTGAATTCGTTGCGAATATCTGCCACATCAAAAGCTGTCAGTACTCCTTGCTCAATCAGATAACGCTCATAATTTTTTATAGGGTCTTTTTGTTCCCATTCGGCAAATAATGCAGTAGGTACATATTTTGTGCCGCTGGCCTCTTCGTGTCCGCGCATCCGAAAGGTCATGCATTCAATCAAATAAGGTTTTTGGTGTTGAATACAATAATCACGCACCCCTTTTACTGTATCATAAACAGTAAGAATATTATTACCATCAATCTGCACTCCTTCCATCCCATATCCTTTTGCTTTGTCGACCAAACTCTCACATCGATATTGCTCATTCACTGGAGTACTCAGACCATAGCCATTATTTTCGATAATAAAAATGACTGGCAAATTCCAAACTGCTGCTACATTGAGCGCTTCATGAAAATC
>DDPN01000051.1:6496-6868 GCA_002342205.1 Chitinophagaceae bacterium UBA2467
AAGCTGAGGACCCAAGTGAGAAATCATCCCACAGATGTGATGAGCACTGCTACCAAAATGAAAACTTCTTTCTCTGGCCTTGCTATACCCCTGTTGTGTACCCTGCCACTGTAAAAACAATTTATGCAAGGGCATTTCTCTAGATGTAAACACCCCTAGATTTCGGTGCAAGGGCATAACCCATTCGTCTTTTTCGAGTGCTAGTGTAGCACCTACCGAAATCGCTTCTTGCCCAATACCACTAAACCATTTAGATATTTTACCCTGTCGAAGTAGAACCAACATTTTTTCCTCAATCATTCGAGGCCATAACAACTGCCTGTAAAAAAACAACAGTTGCTCGTTGGTTAAATCTTTTCGATCGAAGGTCAT
>DDPN01000039.1:0-954 GCA_002342205.1 Chitinophagaceae bacterium UBA2467
AAGAATGGTGTTTACAATGTTACTGTTACTGGTCAACTGACAATCAAGGATAAAACAAATGATGTAACGACTCCTGCTACTATTGAAGTAAAAAATGGTGCGTTGATTGCAACAGCTAATTTCTCAATTGTACTTGCTGACTACGGTGTGCAAGTTGGAAACAGCGGTAAAATTGCTGCTGAACCCAAAATCACGGTATCTGCAGAATTGAAGTAAAATCTTCTTACCTATTTGTAAAAGCTGTCCTATCTTTATGGGACAGCTTTTTTTATTGCATACTCTGAATCGTCATAGGTAAATGCCAATAACCAGCCATTCATTACCTAACTTGCACAGGTAATGCCTTTTCAACTTCATTCATCTTTTACACCCGCAGGTGATCAGCCTGAAGCCATTCGTCAATTAACAGAAGGGCTCTTAAACGGCGAAAAATACCAAACTCTACTTGGAGTTACGGGAAGTGGAAAGACATTTACAATGGCTAATGTGATCCAGCAAGTGCAACGCCCCACATTGGTATTGACACATAATAAAACACTGGTGGCGCAGCTATATGGGGAGTTTCGTCAGTTTTTTCCTGATAACGCTGTAGAGTACTTTGTTTCCTACTATGATTATTACCAGCCGGAGGCTTACATGCCGGTGAGTGATACTTATATTGAAAAAGATCTTTCTATTAATGAAGAGTTAGACAAGTTGCGTTTACGTGCTACTTCAAGTTTGCTAAGTGGGAGAAGAGATATCATTGTTGTAGCCTCTGTGAGCTGTATTTATGGTATGGGGAATCCGGTTGATTACCAGAACGGGATCATTCGGTTAGAAAAAGGGCAAGTGTTATCCCGACAAGCTTTTTTACATGGTTTAGTCAATGCCTTATATAATCGCACCGTATTAGAATTTGAAAGGGGGACATTTCGAGTGAAAGGAGATACGGTTGATATTAATATTCCATAT
>DDPN01000039.1:979-3968 GCA_002342205.1 Chitinophagaceae bacterium UBA2467
ATCGAAGTAGCAACGGGAAAAAAAATTGCATCGATGGAGAATGTCGCTATTTTCCCAGCCAACCTTTACGTAGCTCCCAAAGATGTATTGCAACAAGTAATTTATGAGATTCAGGATGAGGCGCTGGCGCAAGAAAATTATTTTAAGCAACAAGGAAAATTAATTGAAGCACAACGTTTGAAGGAGCGAGTCAATTATGATCTTGAAATGATCCGTGAATTAGGCTATTGTAGTGGTATAGAAAACTATTCCCGTTTCTTTGATCGACGAAAACCAGGTACTCGACCTTTTTGTTTGCTTGACTACTTCCCTTCCGATTATCTGCTACTATTAGATGAAAGTCATCAAACTGTTCCGCAAATCAGTGGTATGTATGGAGGGGATCGGAGTAGAAAGTTGACATTGGTAGATTATGGTTTTCGCTTGCCTTCTGCTTTAGATAATCGACCACTCAATTTTCATGAATTTGAATCGTTACAAAATCAAGTCATTTTTGTTTCTGCTACACCAGGAAATTATGAGTTAGAAAAGTGTGAAGGGGTAGTGGTAGAACAGGTAGTGCGTCCCACTGGATTATTAGATCCTCCAATTGAAATTCGTCCCAGTAAAAATCAGATTGATGATTTGCTAGATGAGATTGATAAACGTGTCAAAAAAGGAGATCGAGTCTTAGTCACGACGCTTACAAAGCGAATGGCCGAGGAGATGAACAAGTATCTGCACCGTATTGATATTAGGTCTACCTATATTCATAGTGATGTGGATACTCTCGAGCGTGTACAGATTTTACGTGCTCTTCGATTAGGCCAGATTGATGTATTAGTGGGCGTCAATTTATTAAGAGAAGGTCTCGATATACCTGAAGTTTCGTTGGTTGCTATTTTGGATGCTGACAAAGAAGGATTTTTACGCAATGAAAAGTCGTTAACCCAAACTGCGGGCCGTGCAGCACGAAATGTAAATGGGTTAGTTATTTTTTATGCCGATAAAGTAACCGACAGTATGCAAAGAACGATCGATGAAACCAACCGTCGTCGTGCAAAGCAAATTGCTTATAATGAAACACACGGCATAACGCCAACAACAATTCGAAAGTCTACCCAAGAAATATTTGCCCAGACCTCTGTGTTAGACATAAAGGATGTCAATGATGAATTGGCAAATGGTCCTGTCCAACTCACGCTTTCAGCCGTATTAGATGAACAAGTGGAATATAAAACGGTATCACAGTTAGAGAAGGCAATCAAGCAAGTACGTAAAGAAATGGACAAAGCCGCCCAACGGCAAGACTATATGGAGGCCGCCAGCCTTCGCGATGAAGTGTTCAGATTAGAGGGCTTATTAAAGGAGATGAAGGCCTGAATTCACTAGGGGAATAGTACCTTAGCAATATGGAGAAAAAGGTGTTTTTACTGGATGCTTTTGCACTGGTTTTTCGTGCGTATTATGCGCTAATTAGAAGTCCTCGTCTTACGTCAAAAGGTAAAAATACAAATGCGCAATTTGGGTTCACCAATGCGTTAATTGATTTGATCAACAAACAAAAGCCATCACATATGGCTGTTTGTTTTGATACGGCAGCTCCCACTGAACGACATACTGATTTTGCCGACTACAAGGCCAATCGTCAGGAAACGCCTGAAGATATTTTGGAAGCTGTTCCAGACATTAAACGAATCATTCAAGCCTTCAATATTCCCATCGTTGCATTAGATGGTTACGAAGCCGATGATGTGATTGGAACGTTGAGTAAGCAAGCGGAGAAAGCCGGGTACGATGTATATATGGTGACTCCTGATAAGGATTATGGTCAATTAGTTTCTGATCGTATCAAAATATACAAGCCCGCCTATGGTGGAAATGATGCAGAAGTTTTAGGTCCTGCAGAAGTTTGTGCTAAATGGAATATTCAGGATGTGAGTCAGGTGATTGATATGTTAGGAATGATGGGTGATGCCGTGGACAATATTCCTGGAATACCCGGTGTGGGTGAAAAAACAGCAGCTAAATTTTTACAGGAATATGGCTCTCTTGAAAATACATTGGCCAATGCAGATACTATAAAGGGAGCCATGGGGGAGAAGGTTCGCAAAGGAAAGGAGTTGGCGATTCTTTCAAAAAAATTGGCAACGATTATTACTTCTGTGCCGGTGGAGTTTCATGAAGAAGATTTCAAATTAAAAGAGTGGAATAAAGACGAGTTAAAAAATATTTTTTCTGAACTAGAATTTAGAACATTAGGTAAACGATTACTAGGCGAAGATTTTACGCCGCCTCCTTCTCCACGATCTGTAGTTGAAAAAGAAATGCCGCAGGGAGTCCAAACAGATCTTTTTGGAAATATTATTTCATCTGCTCCTATACCGGAGCCTAGTAGTGTGGCTGCTGAATCAGAAGATGAAGAAGAAGTTGCTCGAGTAGCAGATAAAAATATTCATAACACCCCACATCAATATAGTTTGGTTGAGGGAGAAAGTGCTATCGAGAAATTAGTAAGCACATTAAAAAAACATAAAGAAATTTGTTTTGATACCGAGACTACTGGTCTGGATGCAAATCAAGCCTCGTTAGTAGGTTTGAGTTTTTCAGTTAAGCCTGGCGAAGCCTGGTACGTGCCCTGCCCTGAGGATACAACTACTACTAAAAAAATTCTTGCTCAATTTCAGTCTCTATTTGCAGATCCTTCTATTACATGGATCGGACAAAATTGTAAATATGATTTGCTTGTTTTGAAATGGGCTGGAATTGAATTAGCTGGTTCTTTATTTGATACTATGTTAGCGCATTATGTAATTGAGCCAGAGGGGAAGCGTAGTATGGATCTGCTCAGTGAAAAATATCTTGGGTATGAGCCTGTTTCTATTGAAGAGCTCATTGGGAAAAAAGGAAAAGGACAGTTGAATATGCGTGATGTGGAAGTGGAGAAAGTTAAAGAGTACGCAGGGGAAGATGCTGATATCACATTGCAGTTAAAGCACTATTTTGTTCC
>DDPN01000039.1:4010-5317 GCA_002342205.1 Chitinophagaceae bacterium UBA2467
AGAAAGTATTAACCGATATGGAATTTGAAGGAGTGAATGTCGATGTAAATTTTCTGAGAGACTATTCTGTTGAATTAGAGAAAGAAGCTGACCGCGCAGAAAAAAGTGTTTACAAAAAAGCAGGGGTCCATTTTAATTTAGCTAGTCCCAAACAATTGGGCGAAGTACTCTTTGATAAATTACAACTTGATCCCTCTGCTAAAAAAACAAAAACGGGTCAATATCAAACGGGTGAAGATGTTTTGCTAAAATTAGCTGCAAAGGGACACGAAATTGTAGATGATATTTTGACGTATCGTCAACTAACAAAATTGAAATCTACCTATATCGATGCATTGCCTGAATTGATCAATCCAAAAACAGGGCGTGTACATACTACCTACGGGCAAGCAGTTGCAGTCACGGGTCGTTTAGCGAGCAATAATCCCAATTTGCAAAATATCCCTGTTCGAACAGAGAGGGGTCGTGAAATTCGAAAAGCTTTTATTCCTCGTGATAAAAATCATGTATTATTATCGGCAGACTATTCACAAATCGAATTGCGAATCGTTGCTGCTATCAGTGGCGATGCAAATATGTGTCAGGCTTTTAAAGAGGGAAAGGATATTCATACTGCAACGGCAGCGCGTGTATATAATGTTGCTGAATCTGACGTAACAAAGGAAATGCGCTATAAAGCAAAGAGTGTAAACTTTGGAATTATATACGGTCAGGGTGCATTTGGACTAGCAGATAATTTGGGTATTTCAAGAACCGAGGCAAAAGAAATTATTGCAAACTACAAACGTGAGTTTCCTGGAATTCAGCAATACATGGATGACACCATCCGCTTTGCAAAAGAAAAAGGCTACGTAGAAACCTTGCTAGGGCGTAAGCGTTGGTTGCGTGATATTAACTCTTCTAATTTTACGGTGCGGGGTTTTGCTGAGCGTAACGCGATTAATTCTCCTATACAGGGAACAGCCGCTGACATGATCAAATTAGCGATGCAAAAAGTTCATCGTGCGATTCAAGAAGCCGGATTAAAAAGTAAAATGATTTTGCAGGTGCATGATGAATTAATCTTTGATGCACTAAAATCTGAAGCGGCTACGCTAAAACCGCTTATTATTTCGTCAATGCAAGATGCACTCGCATTGCCGAACGATGTTCCCGTTATTGCAGAATGTGGACAGGGAGATAATTGGCTCGAGGCGCACTAGCAAACGAATTAACTGGCGCTATAACCCAACTATTTATTAGCGATTCCCACCTCGCCAATTTCCTCCACCTCCACCTGCACCGCCATTTGGACGTGGAGGACGCAT
>DDPN01000103.1 GCA_002342205.1 Chitinophagaceae bacterium UBA2467
TGGGATTGGGCCGTTCATCCCAATGAGAGGGAGAAGGCCTCTTTTTTAAAAGAAAACATTCTGCCCATTCAAGAAAACGGACAATTACAATTTATCAATATTCCCCCGCGACAAAACCCAGTGACTTCTCTTGCTGAGGTTCCATTTGCAGACAATATTTCTCTACGCATTGTAGATGGACATACGCGTGGTATGATGTTGCCACAAATTTCTTACAAAGGACAGACGCTTGTTTTTATGGCTGATCTTTTACCTTCTCAGGGACATATACCACTTCCCTATGTAATGGGCTATGACATGTTTCCACTTACAACATTACAAGAGAAAAAAGCATTTCTGGAAGAAGCGCTCACTAATAACTACACGCTATTCTTTGAGCACGACCCAAAAGTAGAATGTTGTACGCTGCAGCGTACGGAGAAAGGAATTCGTCCGCTAGATTTTTTTGATTTACGTAATTAATTATCGTATCCCCACTAAGGAACGCAAGGGATAACGCAGATTGGCATAGCTCATCATATCTACTTTCACTTTCCCCACTACAATCGGACTTTCAATGCGAACGGGGATATGATTGGCGTCATCCGTTACCCACACCGTCATATTTTCACCACCTTCAAAGATGGTTCCTTTCACAAGCAAGGGTTTAAATTTTATAGTACGAAACGTGCCATATTTTGTCTTGATCGTCTCTCTTCCCAGGTAACGGATATAGAGATTAAAATTTTCATAATCTAAAAACATGGTAAAAGGTATACGGTCATTCACTTTGTATTTACCAAAATCGATATTACGCGCATAATAAATGGCACTCAACACGTCTTGCACACAGGTAGGAACTGCGTATTCACCTTTTTCTGTTTTTACAACATTTGTTGCTTTATTAAAATCATATAACTGATTAATCTTATAACCCCCTTCATCCACATTACGCACAAATCGAAGGGGCTGCATCGTTGTTGTGTCAATATAACTTTCATATCGGTCTCTCACTCGATAGATCCAATCATAAGAGGGATGTGTTAGGCCCGTTCCTACCACATGATAAACAGGTTTACCATTGAACTGCGTAAGACGCGTCGTAAAAACAGCAGTACCGGCATTGATGTAAAGTCCAACTACGGTATAATACACTGTGTAGGAAATTCGCTCTTCTTCTTTAAAACTTGTATTTCGAATACTGCAAAACGTAGAATCCACAACAGGTTGCTTATTGCCTGTGAAAGCAGAAGCAAGTAAAAATGTTACTGCGATAATTACTATTACTACTTTATTCATTTCGCCAAAATTTTTCAACCCCCAGCAATAATAATGCACCCATTGCAGCAGGTAGAACCAGATTCACAACCCAGAGAGAAAATGCAGCTAACAAAATTCCAGCACTGTTTGTTGAGTAAACCCCAATAATCCAAATACCAACCACCCCACGCATTCCCAGCTCAGCAATAGCAAAGTTAGGTAGGGAAGAGAGTACCAAAAAGCAAAGACTAACTGTAGCAAATAGTTGAAAAGGATTTAACAAAACACTAAATAAATAAAGAGCAAAACCGTATTGCATTAAAAAAACGATATAGCGAACTAACGATATACACAACATGTATAATAGTGTACGTGAATCAAATCTTGTGGGACCCATCAACCAGTTGCGAAGGCGTTCTGATTGAAATAAATTGCTGAGGTATGTGGCAATGCGACTGATTCTAAAAAAACAAAACAAAAGCAGTAATAAAATCAATAAAACTCCAATGCCAAAAAAAACTAACAATACATCGCCAAGCTGTGTTGAGCGCTGTAATTGAGGGAATAAGTATACAAAGCCAATTAATCCAAAAATTAGAGTCCAGATTAGTTGACTCATGCTAGAGACAATCGTGACTGCAACAGCATCAGCTCGTTTATCGGAAGGCAAATACACTATTCTTCCTAAATACTCTCCTACTCGATTAGGCAGTAACATGGAAAATGACAAACCCGATAAGGTAGCACGAAAGGATGTAAATAGCGAGATTGGGACAATTGACCGAAGTGCAATTTGCCATTTAAAGGCCTCTAACAACCAATTGATTGGCATCAAAGCAATCAATATAATCAAGTAGCCAACTCGCTCCGATAAAAATGCAGCATTGATTTCTTGGATCAGTAATGGCAACTGATTTTTTGAAGTCAACTCCTTCCAAATAACAAAAGACAATAAAATGAAAAGCAGCGGTCCTGCCAGATATCGGATGAAGGTTTTGCTTTTTTGAGTGAGCTTCATTAATCTTGTAAAAATACTGGGAGATTGCAAAGCAAGACTAAAATAATTCTGGGAATTGACCCAGGCACTGTGGTGATGGGATATGGACTTTTAAAGATAGAAGGCCAACAAGTAAGCTTATTGGATTTAGGCGTATTGCAACCCGGTAAAATAAAAGACAATTACAAACGTCTACAACTGATCTTTAATACAGTAAGTGGGTTGATCACACAATACAAACCCACTGCCTTTGCTATTGAAGCACCATTTTTTGGCAAGAACGTACAAAGTATGCTCAAATTAGGACGGGCACAAGGCGTATCGATAGCAGCCGCCATGCGACATGGCCTGGATGTGACAGAGTACTCTCCCAAAAAAGTAAAGCAAGCGGTTACTGGCAATGGAAATGCCAGCAAAGAGCAGGTCATGAAAATGCTACAGATGCTCTTACATTTTAAAGACAATCCTAAACAATACGATGCCACCGATGCATTAGCGGTAGCCTTTTGTCACCATTTGGAAACAAGTGGCACGGGGAAAATCAAATTGAGTAAATCCAAAAGTTGGGATGATTTTATCAAGCAAAATCCCGGAAGAGTGGCTCAAAAAAAATAGAGCAGTAAAGAGCTGCTCTATAGATTAGCCAAAATTCTTGATTGTACTTGTTGTAGTACCTCATCGGCTACTCGCACTTTTCCGGGCTGTGCAAAATTCAAATCATTAGAAGTATTGATGGGAATCAAATGCATATGCGCATGAGGCACTTCCAATCCAATTACTTCCACACCACAGCGAGCACAGGGAAATGTTTTTTCAATTGCTTTTGCAATAGGCTTAGCAAACACCAGCATTTCTTGCAAGTAAGAATCTGGCAGATCAAAAATCTTATCTACTTCCACTTTAGGAACCACCAACACATGCCCTTCACGCAAGGGAAATACATCTAGAAAAGCAATAAACTGGACGCTCTCTGCAATTTTAAAACAAGGAATTTCACCTTTGATGATGCGTGAAAATAAAGTCATAGTAGTAATTATCCAGTTGTAATGGAATCGATTCTAAACGTGAGGGTTCCAGCAGGAGCTTGCACTTCGGCAGTCTCTCCTACTTTTTTACCTAAAATGCCTTTTCCGATTGGAGAGGTAACAGAAATTTTTCCTGCCTTCAAGTCAGCTTCTTTTTCACTCACCACTTTGTATACGACCTG
>DDPN01000168.1:0-22105 GCA_002342205.1 Chitinophagaceae bacterium UBA2467
TAATTTTCCCATAAAAATGATCTAGCTATAAAAGTTAAAGCTGTCCTCTACGGACAGCTTTTTTTATGCGAAGAGAGGGCGCATCTCCCTTCAATCAACAGCCAGCGCCGGCTGAAACTTTCCCCACCCCCACCTACTGTGACGCAACGGATAATAACTGCTATGCCGTTCAAGCATTGTTAGTATTTGATCTCTGGATGCAGAAGGATAGCGACTCCATACTAATGCGGCCATGCCTGCCATAGAAGCCGTTGCTACAGATGAACCTCCAATGGTTGAAGGATCGTCTCCCCGATCAGAAACTGTAAGTGGAGTTTTGTGGTCATTGGCACGTTCCATCACAACTACAAAATCTACTTCGGGACCACTGTGACAATTTTCACAAGCAGTAAAATTAGATTGCTGCTGAACACCTGTAACCGCTTGCACCTCTGGCAAACTAGCTGGGAAAATTACACCTGCCCAACCCGCAGTAAAGGAAAAGGACGTTCCTGCAGCACAAAAAATCATTTTCCCTTTGGCATGTGCATATTGAATCGCATCTCGAATTTGAGAACTCACCGTGATTCTTCCCATACTCATACTAATAATGCGAACATCTGCTAGCTGTGCCGCTCTTGTAAATGCATCACTAACGCCCTTCACCTCTCTTGCTTCATCAATAAAAACATCTGAAGAAGCCCTGCATGTAATCAGATTGACATTGTACGCAATACCTGCTACGTTTCCATCTGTTCCTCGCGGTGCAGCTAACACACCGGCCATTGCAGTACCATGACCACATCTGTCTTCAGGCGTTTCAACCGGACCCACATTGATAACTCCTAAAAAACGTTGGCGCGGCAATGTAACAATTCGCTCAAGGGTTCTTGCACCCGAAAATCCTTGGTTAAAAGCAGAGCCCAAGTTCTCTTGCGCATAACTAACTCCCGTGTCAATCAAGAAAACTTTTATACCCTTACCACTCACAAATCGCCAGGCATCCAAAATGCCGTGATCCGGATAATTCCAGGAAGCTTTTGAAAAAGGAGTAATCACTCCATAATGCAAGCCGGGTGTCAACGCCAGATCGGGTAAATTGGGCGAACAACCACTTTGCCTATAATGATCCTCCGTTAATAACGCTGTATCATATTGCATGGGCTCTACATATCGCACCAGATCAGAGGCTAACAGCAAGTCAACTGTTTTTGAATTTTTCAAAAACACATTGAGCACGGGTAGCACTTCTTCTTGCCAAACAATTAATTCATCCATAGTAAGTGAAGGATTTAATTCGCGCTCTGATTTTAGCATCATCTGTAGTAAATCATCGCTGACCTCGCGCCAACCGTTTTCACCAATTTGAATTAAATCTATTCTGGCTTCGTTGAATGGAACTTCTTTCAACTGATATCCGACAGAAACTACTCCACCACTGTTTTTTATTGCAGCCCATAACAAAGAGGCTGACAATTGCTTCCATTCAAAAGAACCTTTCTCAACAATAGATTCACGGATAATCTCCTTGACCGAATCGACAGGAGTACGTTTTTGTAAAAAAGTTTGCTGGATCACATCGGCCTCTCGCTTTTGACAGCTAACTCCAATCAATAAAATGGTAATAAAAAATATACATGTTTTCATAGGAATGATTTGAACAGAAAACTAACTGTTCATCTTTCCTAGAAACAAGCCTATCTACACTGAATATTCTGGTATTTTATGGAGAGCCACTAGCCCTTGCTCTTGGCGATGCCATCCCAAACAATGCGGCCCATTTGTAATCAGTAGGTAACGAACAGGAATACTCATATTGTATTGAAGCAGCTGCTCCATTACTCGTTCGTCCAGACTAACTGTCTCGGCTTTACACTCAATCATCATCCAGGGCATTTGATTTTTGTCATAGATTAAAATATCAAATCGCTTATTTAAAAATCCAACTTGAATTGTCTTTTCAATAGCAATAGCAGCTCCGGGATAGAAATGTTGCTGGGTCAGCAGGTGCAAAAAATGTTGACGAACCCACTCCTCCGGTGTACGTTTTACCCATTTTTTTCGAAAAGAATCAAATAGTTGGTAAGCGCCCTCTTGTTCACGTTCGCGTAATTGTACAGGAGGATACGAGAGAGAAATCATGCTTCGAAGTTAAATGGTTAACTTTACCGGATGAAGACAAAGGAAGAAATTGTACAAAACTGGCTTCCCCGCTACACGGGTGAAAATCTTGAAAACTTTGGAGAGTACATCTTACTCACCAATTTTAGCAATTACGTTTCCTTGTTTGCAGAGTGGAATAATGTAGAAGTAAAAGGAATTGGCAAACCCATGCAGTGCGCAACTGCCGACAATATCAGCATTATCAATTTTGGGATGGGTAGTCCTACGGCTGCAACTATCATGGATCTATTAACGGCGATAGAACCTAAAGCCGTTCTCTTTTTAGGAAAATGTGGAGGACTTAAAAAGCGTAATAAATTAGGAGATTTAATTCTACCCATCGCAGCAATACGAGGTGAGGGTACCTCTAACGACTATTTCCCTACAGAGGTTCCTGCGCTTCCTGCATTCGCACTTCAAAAAGCTGTTTCTACTACCATACGTGAAAATGAAGTGGATTACTGGACGGGCACTGTTTATACGACAAACCGGCGCGTTTGGGAACATGACGAAAAATTCAAAGATTATCTTCAGCAAATACGGGCCTACGCCATAGACATGGAGACTGCCACCATTTTTACAGTCGGCTTTTATAACAAGATTCCAACCGGCGCCCTCCTGCTTGTCAGCGATCAACCCATGATTCCAGAGGGTGTAAAAACAGAAGAAAGTGATAAGTCTGTCACCAAGAATTTTGTAGAAAAGCATCTTCACATAGGAATTGATTCGCTTAAACAGCTGATCAATGACGGACTAACCGTTCGCCATCTAAAATTCTGATTAACATATCTCTAGCTGTTTGTTCTCTAAATAAAGTTGGAAACGGCTTTTTTAGGCATTAACTTTGCGCACCTATTAAAGTAGTCCTGCCAACCAGACCCGGCGCCGTAAGGCCGGAGAGGAATCAGAGGATCATAGCCTTCCGCCCGGAATGCGTTTGCAGACTTAGTATAAAACCCTAACGCATGAAGCTTTCGCAATTCCGATTTGACTTACCCCTTAACCTTATTGCGCAGACCCCTGCCAAAAAAAGAGAAGATGCCCGTTTGATGGTCGTTCACCGTCACACTGGTGTTATCGAGAATAAACATTTCCGCGACATCATGGATTATTTTGATGACAAGGACTGTTTTGTCGTAAACAATACAAAGGTTTTCCCAGCCCGTATGTACGGACGCAAAGAGAAAACTGGTGCTAAAATTGAAGTATTCCTTCTCCGCGAATTAAATAAACCCAATCGACTTTGGGATGTGATTGTTGATCCAGCACGTAAAATTCGTGTGGGCAACAAACTTTATTTTGGAGACGATGAAGACCTGGTTGCAGAAGTAATTGACAATACAACCAGCCGTGGCAGAACAATCCGATTTTTATGGGAGGGAGATGAAGATAGTTTTCGCGCACAACTCGAAAAACTAGGCGAAACCCCACTTCCAAAATATATCAAGAGAAAACCAGACGAAGAAGATAAAGAGCGTTATCAAACTGTTTATGCTAAGCATGAGGGCGCAGTAGCTGCCCCTACTGCTGGACTCCATTTCAGCCGTGAATTAATCAAGCGATTAGAGATCAAAGGAGTTCGTTTTGCAGAAGTAACACTTCACACAGGTTTAGGAACGTTTCGTCCTATTGAAGTAGAAGATCTAAGCAAGCATAAAATGGATGCTGAATACTATCGTATTGACGATACGGCATGTAAGATCGTGAATAGAGCCAAAGAATATGGTCACCGTGTGTGCTCCATTGGTACTACTACCATGCGTGCAATGGAATCTTCTTTCACTGCACAGAAATTATTAAAACCTTCTGAAGGTTGGACCAATATGTTCATCCATCCTCCGTATGATTTTAATATAGCAGACGCATTGGTAACCAATTTCCATCTTCCAAAGACTAGTCTTCTCATCATGACATGTGCCTTTGCAGGTTATGAATTAACAATGGAGGCGTATAAAAAAGCGATCAAGGACAAGTACCGCTTTTTTAGTTACGGAGATGCGTTACTGATTATTTAATCAGCTTAGCCCAAAAATACCCGTGTTCAATTGACGCAGTAATGCTGTCTTATGCGTAGCAGGCACTAGAAGTGTAATGTTATGCGGGCTTCCACCATAGCTTACCATTCTGATAGGAATTTCGTTGACAGACTCAGCCAGTTTTGACAAAATGGAGGGGGTTGTAGCAATTTCATGTCCTACTAAACTAACTATAGTTTGATTCTTATCAACTTCTATTGTTCCAAACGGTTCTAATTCCTGAATGATATAAGGCAATTGAAGATCAGAGTCGATTGTCACCGAAACTGCCACTTCGGAGGTAGTAATCATGTCAATCGGAGTACGATATTTTTCAAACACCTCAAAAATCTTACGTAAGAAACCATAGGCAAGTAGCATTCGGCTGCTCTTGATACGGATTGCAATAATATTATCCTTTGCTGCCACTGCCTTTACTCCAGCAGCAGAGGGCTGTGCAGTAATCAATGTTCCTTTGGCAACTGGATCCATTGTATTTAGCAACCGAACGGGTACCTGGTATTGCTGTGCAGGCCAAATGGAAGCAGGATGTAAAATCTTTGCCCCAAAATAGGCTAACTCCGCTGCCTCATCAAAACTAAGCTGCTCAATGGGAAACGTTTTCTCCACTACACGCGGATCATTATTATGCATACCGTCAATATCTGTCCAAATTTCACAGACGCTTGCACGTATTGCCGCTGCAACCAGAGAGGCCGTATAGTCACTACCGCCTCGTTTTAAATTATCAACTTCGCCCCGATGATTTCGACAGATATACCCTTGCGTCACTAGCAACTTTTTAGTATCATTCTTTTTTATCCACTCTGTTAATCGCGTACTAATTTTAGTTAACTCGGGTTCATCATTGGCATCGATAGACATAAAGTCTAGTGCCGGCAAAAAGACATGATCGATTTTCTTTTCGGATAAAAAAACACAAAACAACTTAGTAGACAAGAGTTCGCCTTGTGCCAAAATATCCTTACTAATTGATTCACTAAAAGATATCTTCAAAATGATTCGAAGAAATCCAAAATGCTCTTCTAAAATACCAGCAGCTTCTTTTCTGCTATTTTCAGCTTGTAAAAGTTCTTTTACAAAGGATTGATAATGCTGCTCTAATTTGTCAATCAAAGTGGCAGCTTCAACTTTGTTTCCTTTAGAAAGCTGTTCACCAATTTCAACCAATGCATTGGTGGTGCCCGAAAGTGCGGATAACACAACTAGAACAGGCTCTTGTTGGTTTGTTACTAAATCGGCCACTTGCTGCATTCGGTCTGGGCGGCCCACACTGGTGCCACCAAATTTCATCACTTTCATACTTCAATTGGTTAATTAAATTAAGCAGGCAAGTATTGCGAAGATAAGAGTGGATTGAAATCAAAATGCAATAGAGAATTTCTCTGCTAACGAGTGTAAGTCTTTAACCACATCTTGATGTACAGGAATTCCATTTTTTAATCGCTCTTCACTTGCTATTCGCTCTGGATCTCCCGGCACTAACACAGCTTGTTGACCTTGTATGGGTTTCGCATTTCTAAATCCACTGATCCAATGATCCATGTCCTTTTTATACTCTTCGGTGGTTCGAAAAGCATCCACTCTGATTGCGCCTAAAAAATGCCCAATTCCTTTTCCAGGCTGCTGCGGCGGCATAGGAACATAGGCAGGAAATGGAGGAACCCAAGGTGCATAATTTGCTCCGCTTAATAATGCAGAAAAAAGATCTACAATCGCACCTAACGCATAGCCCTTATGAGAGCCATGTTCCCGATCACCACCCAATGGCAATAAAGCTCCACCCTTTTTAAGAATATGTGCATCAGTAGAATCATTTCCATTTTCATCTTGAACCCATCCTGAAGGAGTAGGTAAATTTTTACGCTGTAAGATTTCAAGTTTCCCATTTGCTGCTGTTGTCGTTGCTAAATCTGCAACAAATGGAGGTTCCTTTCCGGCTGGTGCTGCTACTGCAATTGGATTTGTACCTAACATTTTGTCAATAGAAAAAGTTGGCGCAACCAAGGGACTCGCATTGGTCATTGCGATCCCAATCATATCATGTTCCAGCGCTAACATAGCGTGATAACCTGCAATCCCAAAGTGATTACTATGTTGTACACTCACCCACCCTGTTCCTACCGTTTTTGCTTTTTGAATAGCCACCCGCATTGCTTCTTGCGCTACAATTAACCCAAGCCCACTATCTCCATCCATAACTGCAGTGGAAGGTGTTTCATGAAGAATCTTGATTTGGGGTGTCGCATTAACTCGTTTCACTTCCCAAAGTCGTACATATCCACTAAGGCGGGCAATGCCATGCGAATCGATACCTCTGAGATCTGCAGCTAATAACGCTTTGGCTGCACGTTCGGCGTGCGGCTGTGAACAGCCAATACTTTTAAAAATCGTTGTTGCAAAATCAAGCAGCTTGGAATAGGAATAGTTTGATGCAGACATGCTACAAAGAAACAAATAAAAAAGCCCCGGAATGATCCGGGGCATTGGAATTCTTCGCTTTGTTCATTGCGATTAGAAGGGTAGATCGTCTACATCTTCGCTCGCATCTGTAGCAGCGGAAGTGGCACTTTGGCCAAGGCCGGCAGATTGATATCCGCCATTACCCGCACCTGCTTCTCCTCTTCCACCTAACAATTGAACATCTCTCACCCGAAGGGATAGAGAGGCACCTGGTGTGCCATCATTGCGTTGAAAAGATCTTGCCTCTGGCTGTCCTTCAACATAAACCTGCTTCCCCTTCACGAGGTACTGAGAAATACCGGTACGATCTGTCCAGTATGCACAATCAACCCAGGTAGTCTTTTCTTGTTGATTACCCTGACTGTCTCTGTAACGCTCTGTGTGGGCAACGGTGAAGTTGATCACATTTTTACCATTGACTGTGTTTACTACACAATCTTTACCCAAATTCCCGATTACTTGCATTTTAATCATAGTGCTCGTTTTATAGTTACTAAAAGGTTTGAACGACTAAATTACATGGATTCATACGGATCCGCAAGGGTGTGGAGAAAAAACTATTCTTCTCCGCCTACACGTGCACTTGCAGGATCAATGATAGGACCAAAGAAGATAGAGTTAAGTAAGAGTTTTGCCCCTCCTAGCCAATAAGCCCTGAAATTAGGGTTGTCGGCTATGTTGATGACTCGCCCATTACCCAACTGGTTTACAGTTACAGCAGCAGTACCAGAAACAGCATCTTTGTTTTCTTTACTCATCCATCCACTTTGCATAGGTTGTTTTCCGTAAACAAATGGAGTGGCGTAAGGATTTTTACTTTTCTCCATAAAAATGCGGTTGGCCTTGAATAAAGAAACAATGGGAGTGGTGTATCCAAAAGCCAGCGGATGAGAGGCATCGTAGGTAGCTCCTAAAATTGCTCCTCGCACCTGCTGCGCGCCGCTTACTTCATCGCGTGTTTCGTACGGACGATACTGTGTACTATCAGTAATTGATTTAGGTCGTTTAAAGGTTGCTGTTGAAATACCTTGCTGCACAGCCCAGCTTATAGCCTCCTCTGTCAAAATCAATGTGCCCCCTGCTTGCACCCAATTTTTTAATTTATCCTTATCCATTTCACTGTAAGAACCACCTGTCATAATGATAGTAGTATAACGATCCAGTTCTGCTCTTTTGAAAATAGCTGGCTCTAATTGCGTCAATTGAAAATCCATACGTTGATCCAACAAATGCCAAACTTCACCAGCATCGGTAGCATTCACACCTGGCCCTGTTATTAATGCCACAGAGGGCTGATTCAATACCACAAATTTTGAGCTTCCTAAATCTACTCCTTCTGTAGAGTACCCCGTAGACACAGTAAAGGCATTAATATGATATTGACTAACCAAATGGTTGATCAAATTTGATAACTCAGTAACCCCCATTTTTTCTTGGCGAACAGGAATCATCAGTGTCCCGTAATTAAAGGAGCGCACGGCTTCATCTTTCGCTGTTTTAATACGAATAGGTTGGGTTGCAACTTTAACCAATAAGCCCGCTTTTAACAACTGATTGAGTGCAGCGGGCGCATACAAATCATCCCACTCTACAAGCACCGCATAGGCTTCTTTTCCCAATGAAAACTCAGTCATGTTTTGATCATCCAAAAACGTTTTATTCGAAAAAAGATCTGGAATCAAGGTTGCGCCAGTCAAACTAAGCGAGTTCAGCTCTTTGTATTCCAATCCATAGGCCAGTGGCAATGTCCAAGATGTAATGTCATAAAAAAGACTATCGCGATAATCCAAGGTTTTTTCAAAAATTGTTCTGATCAACGTGTGTTGGGGTTGATCTAGCGGCACCAAAATAGAAGTAGCTGGGCTAAACTGTTTGTCGGCAAGTGTCGATGGTAAATTATAAATACTAATCTGGTGTCTTTGCAGTAACTGTGCAAACTCCTTGAGTCGAATGGGATCATTTTTATCACCAATAACATACCCCTTAACTGGAAATGCAGCAGCGCGAGCAGAGGCTTGTTTATAAAATTCTCTTTGGTGACGCAGTAGCTCCTTACGAATCGCTACTGTTCCCCGCAGGGTAGACAATGCCGTTACAAATTGGTTACGGATGGTGGCAGGAAACGTCAATAAACCATTGGGTGTTTCTTGTACATGACCTCTCGAAGAAGCCTGTTCAAAAAGAATACCAACCCCTCCATTTATATCCGGATATGTTGAACCCTTACCGTAATAAAAATCATCATAGTTCTCTTTGGTAAAATAAAAAGAGCCGATACTATCAAGCACTTTTGCATGAAAAGTAGCTAACTGCTTGGTCAAATCTTGATTAGAAGAGGGCGTAAGAGGGTTCACTCTGGATGCAACTCCTGGTTGAAAAAAGAATGTTGCATTAGTTCCTTGCTCATGATGATCGGTAAATACATTAGGACGCCAAGCATGAAACCACTTTAGTCTGTTTTGACTTTCAATATGAACAGCAGGCAACCAATCTCTGTTGAGATCAAACCAGTAGTGATTAAATCTTCCACCCGGCCACACTTCATTGTACTCACGCGAATTGGGATCAGACACTAAATTTTTGCTCTTATGCTGATTAGCCCAAGTGGAAAATCGTTGTAAACCATCCGGGTTGAATGAAGGATCAAATAATATTACTGTATTCGCGAGTAGATTATCAATCGCAGGGCCCTGAGCTGCCGCTAAATAGTATGCAGATAACAATGAAGCATTGGCTCCACTGGGTTCATTTCCATGAATAGAGTGACCAATCCAACATACAGCTGGCATATTTTCCAAATTGGGTTCTGGGGCTGATGGGTCTGCTAATGCGAGATGCTGCTTTCTAATTTCCTCCAGTCTTTTATGATTAGCTGGTGAGGTGATAATTAGAAGCACTTGAGGCCTTTTTTCGTAGGTATAGCCCATTTGCTCCAACTTAATCCGTTCTGGTGCAGCTTTTGCCAGCGCCTGCATGTAATTAACCAAGCGATCATGTGTTATATGCCACTCCCCTACTTCATGATGGATGACACTAGAAGGAACAGGGATAGAAGGATTATACTTTACATCCGTAGGCAAATAATCAGATAGCTTTTGGGCTTGAATAGAAACAGTTGCAAAAAGATAGCAACAAAGTAAAAAGGCTGTTTTTCGCATGGTAGAATCGATTTTGGGCGCCCAAGTTAACACTTCTCACTAAATAGGTCGTTGTATCTTTGCAGCATGAGCAGAAAAGGGAAAGTACTGGTTGCAATGAGTGGCGGAATTGACAGCACGGTGGCTGCGCTCCTCTTGCATAAGGAGGGTTATGAGGTGGTGGGAATCACCATGAAAACCTGGGACTATGCCGCCAGCGGTGGAAGCAAAAAAGAAACAGGCTGCTGCAACCTTGATTCATTCAACGATGCTCGCCAAGCAGCAGTTGAACACGGCTTTGCGCACTATATTCTAGATATCAGAGATGAGTTTGGCGACTTTGTGATTGACAATTTTGTGGAAGAATATTTAGCAGGTCGCACCCCCAACCCATGTGTGCTTTGTAATACGCATATTAAATGGCGTGCCCTCTTAAAAAGAGCGGATGCGCTCAATTGCGATTTCATTGCTACTGGGCATTACGCAAAGGTTCGGCAACATGAGAATGGTCGCTTTGTCATTAGCAAAGCCGTTGACGAAACCAAAGACCAGAGCTATGTTCTATGGGGACTTCAACAAGATCTATTAAGCAGAACACTACTTCCACTGGGTGGTTTTAGAAAAACAGCCATTCGCCAACTAGCACACGATTTTGGCTACCCAGCACTAGCCAAAAAATCGGAGAGCTACGAAATTTGTTTTGTGCCTGACAATGACTACAGAGGGTTTCTAAAAAGAAACGTATCAGGTCTTGAAGAAAGAGTAGCTGGAGGAAACTTCATTGATCAGCAAGGAAGGATTTTAGGAAAGCACAAAGGATATCCTTTCTATACAATTGGACAACGCAAAGGACTGGATATCGCCTTAGGCAAACCAGTATTTGTTACACAGATTGACCCCGACACCAATACAGTCACCTTAGGTGACGAAGAAGATCTTTCAAAAAAGGAGATGCGCGTGAGCAAATTAAACTTCATAAAATATGAAAGTTTAAAGCACGGACAAGAAGCCACTACAAAGATCCGATACAAAGACGCAGGTTCACTTTCTCAACTTTACCCAGAAAACGAAAGTGTACGAGTAACATTTTTTGAAAATGCAAAAGGAATTGCGCCCGGGCAAAGTGCAGTATTCTATGAAGGCGAGGATGTGATAGGCGGCGGAATCATACAACGAGAATCATTCTATGCGAAATAATTCATTCCACGATATTGCTCACTCTTTTTTTTCAACCAGAATTTTTATTGCTTCACTTTTTAGTTTCAGTTTTCTTTTATTGATGGGATGTAATGATCGAGTCCCCTTAAATGCAGAAAAGCTAGAAGATTATCTACCGTTACAAAAAGGGAAATACATTACCTATAGAGTTGACTCAACTGTTTTTACCCAATACGGCAGACAGACAGAGATCCATTCTTATTTGGTAAAATGCCAAATCGATTCAAGTTTTTTGGACAATGTAGGAAGAACCAGCTTCAAGGTGTTACGTCTACTACGCGATACCTTAGCTACGACTCCTTGGAAAAATGCAGGCAGCTTTTATGTTTCACCGGGAAGTACTCAACTAGAATGGGTTGAAGACAATCTTAGACAAGTCAAGCTAAAACTCCCCATCAGCACACAAAATAGTTGGAAGGGCAACCTGTACTTAACAACAAACCCCTTGAACCCTCCGTATGATTTTAGCAATGATGATAATATACAGGACTGGGATTACACCTACACAGGACCTGCCGGTAACTTTCAATTCAGAGATCAGCGGTATTCGGAGGTGATTACTGTATCTCAAATTGATAAATCATTCAATGTACCTATCACCCTTCCCAACTCCTATGCTTTTAAAAATTTTGCGGTCGATAAATTTGCAAAAGGTATTGGTCTCATCTATAAAGAATGGGAATGCTGGGAATACCAACCCAATACCGGCGGAAGCGGAGGTCCTTACAAAATAGGATTTGGCATTCGGCAATGGATGGTCGACCATAACTAATAAAACTAAGTAATGCGCACAATCAATCAAAGTAAAATAAACAGATTCCTTTTTTTTATACTACTAGTAACACAAACTGAGGTTTCACTTGCACAGTTTAGCCGACACATCGTATGGTTAAAAAATAAAGGAAACAATAGCTATACCCTTTCCAATCCAACTCCTTATTTGTCTACCCGAGCATTGGACAGAAGAACACGTTACACGATTACAATAGACAGCACTGATTTACCCGTCAGCCCCTCTTATTTAACACAATTACGAAACATACCTGGCATTACAATTCTTAATGTCTCCAAGTGGTTAAATGCCGTTTGTATCCAGAGTACTGATGCTACAGCCCTCAACACCGTACAGACCCTTCCCTTTGTTCAACAAGTGGCAGGTCTTGCTGCAAGAACAAGCCCTACGACAAAAACAAAAGAAAAATTCATTCGGGACGAGGATATTCTACCCATTCTAAATCCTACAACTGCAAAACTCACGGGAGATTATTATAACTATGGCACCACTGCAGCGCAGGAAGTCAAACTTCATCGTGCAGAATTCTTGCACAACATTGGTTTAAGAGGAGCAGGCATGCAGGTAGCTGTACTTGATGGGGGCTTTTATAATTTTAATACGCTGCCTGCTTTTGATAGTATCAACCGAAGTGGCAGAGTTTTAAGCACCTGGGATTTTGTATCTAGAAATCAGCAAGTGCAAGATGATCATCCACATGGCATGCAATGTCTTTCTACCATCGCGGCTAACTTACCGGGTCAATTTGTAGGGAAAGCTCCGCAAGCTAGTTTCCATTTATTCAGAACAGAGGATGTAAACAGTGAATACCCCATCGAAGAATTTAACTGGGTTTGTGGTGCTGAAAGAGCAGATAGTGCAGGCGCAGATTTGATTTCATCTTCATTGGGATACTTTGATTTTGATAATCCTGTTTTCAATTACACCTACCAACAAATGAATGGTCGTAGTACAATATGTGTAAAAGGAGCTGACTTGGCTGCGAAAAAAGGATTGCTCGTTTTTAATTCAGCAGGCAACGAAGGAAGCGGTGCTTGGCGCTACAT
Source organism: Chitinophagaceae bacterium UBA2467 (assembly GCA_002342205.1). Taxonomy (GTDB): domain Bacteria; phylum Bacteroidota; class Bacteroidia; order Chitinophagales; family Chitinophagaceae; genus JJ008. Next base: position 12,836 of record DDPN01000168.1, read on the forward strand.
TATTACACCTGCAGACGGAGATAGTGTAATTGCAGTTGGGGCAGTCAATGCAGCAGGAAGTGTTGCATCCTTTTCGAGCTATGGACCCTCTAGCGACGGCCGAATAAAACCTGAACTTGCCTCTGTAGGATTAGCAGCAGTTGTGCAAACTACAAGTGGAGGAATTGGAGCTGCCAATGGCACTTCTTTTGCTTGTCCGAATATGGCCGGATTAGCCACTTGTCTATGGCAGGGATTTCCAGAATTCAATAACATGAAAATTGTTGATGCATTAAAAAAAGCAGCAAGTCGTTACACGACTCCCAATGATAGAATAGGCTATGGAATTCCTGATTTAAAAAATGCATTTGCCTTTTTACTTTCCGAATATGCAACCTGTACAGCTACTAATAATAACTGTGTGGTTTCACTAAACTGGAAAAGCAAAGATGTTTCTGCCATGCAGTATATCATTGAGCGAAAGCTGCCCACTGAAAATGCGTATCGTGTTATTTCACAACTCTTCGGAACAGGTGGATCACAATTAAGTAACACGACTTACACGTACCAGGACCGCTTACAAGGTATAAGTGCTGGCACCATACAATACAGAGTCAGTCAAGTAATTGATACTTCTGTTGCCACTAGACAAGTGGTGTTACTAGACAGCGCAAGCATTTCACTCACTTCTCCTTGTTTGAATACTGATGACATTACCGATATTTTATGGATCTATCCTAACCCTCTAACCGGAGCAAGCAAAGAGAAATTTATAATCAATCTACTTGAGGCCAAACAAAATCTATCTATTACCTGTCATGATAAAACCGGAAAATTAATTGGAATATATAGATTCAGTAAACCGGCCGGCATTTTCACCAGTGGTGAGTTACCCTTCAAGCCTGCTTCCAATGGAGTCTATGTACTTACGCTATGGAATGATGAAACAAAATTGGATACCAAGGAGTGGATTGTTAATTACTGATTTTTTGCAGTAAAGCACCAAAAAGCGAATCAGCTTTTTGTGGCATTCCATTAAAAAGCTGCATTTTGACAATTTTAAACCCCGAGGATGTTGCAAAGGCAGTAATCTGCTGCTCATTTTCCTTTTCAAATACAGAGCAAGTGCAATAAAGAAGATAACCGCCTGGCTTTATAGTAGTGGTTATATGAGAGAGAATTTTCTTTTGCTTAGCTACATATTGTTCTAATTGGTCAGACGTGAAATAAACACGCTCTTCCGGAGTACGCCCCCAAGTGCCACTTCCTGTACAGGGAACATCTGCTACAACCAAATCAAATAAAAATGAGGAAGGTATAGTACCCTTCTGTTCCAGATCTAACTGTTCAATCCGGTGCGTTGCAATCGCCGCATCTCGTAATCGATTTTTCAATTGATTTAAAATAGAGGCACGGATATCCGACACTGTTAATTGTGCGGCGGGAAATCGATCCTTGATCAATATGGATTTGCCTCCACTTGCTGCACAACAATCCCAACAGCTAGAAATTGCATCAGCTGGCACTAGTTGAAGTAATTGATCAATCTGTTGTGAGCTATAATCCTGTACAACATAATCTCTATTTAGGCCAGGAAGTAAATCCAGATTAACCGCCGCAGGAAATGAAATACAAGTTGGACTAATTGAATGAACAGGTAGTTTTAATTTGCCTATATGTTCTTTAGCTATTTTTTCTTTGCCAGGACGTAAGCGAATAAATACATCTGGTTGAATTAATTGTGAACGTAGCCAGTCATTTAGTTCAATGTTGCTCGATAGAGTCAGCTCATAGGGGAAAAGTGCCCTCCAGTTGAATGTAGCGGAGAATAAGCGCATACGCACCTCCATATCCTCCGAAAAAAAAGGTGACCAGTCTGGCTTAAGTGAAGTCACCAAAGGATCCGGACTATTAGAAAGTAAAAAAACGGATGCGAGTATTTTTTCTTCAATGGAATAATTGACAAAAGCAGCCCCTACTCTAAAATAGGAGTAGCAATAATGGCGAATTAGTCTTCGATCAGTTGATCCCATTTTTCGATCAGCAGCAAACAACTGCTTACAATAAATAGAAAAAGGCTGTTCCCCTTTGTAATTCTCCAAGTAGGTAACAGCCTTTTTTAAATATGCATGGTAGCGGCTCAAAGCTGCAGTAAAGTTTTGACCGGGTCTTTGCCGATCAATAATTGTTCGGGACTTTCTAACAGTTCTTTGACGCGTACTAAAAATCCAACTGATTCTCTTCCATCAATAATGCGATGATCATAACTTAATGCGAGATACATCATGGGTCGTATTACAACCTGGCCTGCAATCGCCATAGGTCTTTCCTGAATTTTGTGCATCCCGAGAATTGCACTTTGAGGAGCATTGATAATAGGCGTACTCATCAAAGATCCAAACACACCCCCATTGGTAATTGTAAATGTACCGCCGGTTAAATCTTCTGCCGTTAATTTACTATCTCTGGCCTTGACAGCTAATGCAGCAACATTCTTTTCAATGTCAGCCATACTCATGCTCTCTACATTGCGCATCACAGGAACAGTTAACCCACGGGGAGTACTTACCGCAACACTAATATCTGCATAGTCATGATATAAAATGGAATCTCCGTCAATAGAGGCATTAACAGAGGGCCATTCTTGTAATGCAATGGAACAAGCTTTTGCAAAAAAGCTCATAAAACCAAGGCCTACTCCGTGCTTTTCTTTGAATTTGTCTTTGTGTAACGAACGTATCTCAAGAATACGCGTCATGTCAACCTCATTGAATGTAGTTAACATGGCCGTACCATTCTTAGCCTCAACCAGTCGCTTAGCAATTGTTTTACGAAGATTACTCATCTTCTCCTTTCTATCCGATCTCGCTCCAGCTTCTTGGCCAGCAAATGGAAGTTGACCAGGTTTTTCCAACGCCTTTAAAACGTCTTCTCTAACAATTTTTCCCTGCGGTCCAGATGGCTTAACCTGTGCTGGATCTACTTTTTTATCAGCAAGAATAGCAGAAGCAAGCGGCGTAGCTTTTACTTCAGAGGCAGGAGCTGCAACAACAGGCTTCACCTCTGCTACGGTTGGAACAGACGGAGGTTTAGGTGCCGTAATTTCTAATTTAGGAGCAACGGGCTTGGCTGTTTCATCGATAGTTGCCAGCACATCCCCAATCTTCAATTGATCGCCTTCAGCAGCAATTGTGGTAAGCACACCAGATTTTTCTGCATTTACTTCAAACGTTGCCTTCTCACTTTCAAGTTCTGCAATCACCTCATCGATCTCCACATAATCTCCAGACTTTTTATTCCAACGAAGTAACTGGACTTCTGTAATCGACTCGCCAACGGTAGGTACTTTAATTTCGATCATAAAATAATTTATTAGATAGAGAAAGCGGTATCAATAATCTCCGCCTGTTCTTTAATGTGAATTTTATTATAACCACTCGCAGTAGATGCCGAAGGCTGACGACTGATCACTCCAAAACTAAAGTTTCTCAACTGCATTTTTAAGTAAGAGGCGGCTCCCATATTCTGGGGCTCTTCCTGTACCCAAAACCAAGTTGCACCACTATACTTTTTTTGAAGTTGTTCTAATTGATTTTGAGGAAGTGGGTACAACTGTTCAACACGAACAATCGCAATATCATTTCGCTGTTCACGCGTTTTTCTCTCTTCTAACTCAAAGAAAATTTTACCGGCACAGAAAAGCACCTTTTTAACTTTTCCTGACTCTGCGTTAGCATCATCAATAACCTCCTGAAAACCACCTTGCGTAAAAGAGGAAACTGCAGAATAGGAACCAGGGTGTCTGAGGTTTGCTTTGGGAGAAAAATTAATGAGCGGTTTTCTGAAAGGCCAAGCAAGTTGTCTTCTTAACAAATGGAATAAGTTAGCAGCGGTCGTAACATTTGTGACAACAATATTGAGCTCAGCCGCTAATTGTAAAAATCTCTCCAACCTTGCACTACTGTGTTCAGGTCCCTGCCCTTCATATCCATGTGGCAGTAGTAGTGTGACCCCATTCATTCTATTCCACTTTTGTTCTCCTGCAGCGATAAACTGGTCAATGATTGTTTGTGCTCCATTTGAAAAATCACCAAACTGCGCTTCCCAAATCACCAGTGATTGAGGATTCGCTAATGCATATCCATATTCAAAACCCAGGACACCATATTCACTCAATAAAGAATTATAAATCCTAAACTGACCATTTGCCCCCGGTATGCGCGATAAACGGTTGTAGGGTTTGTCCGTATTTTCATCACGCAACACTGCATGACGATGAGAAAAAGTTCCCCTTTTTACATCCTGCCCACTCATTCTAACATCTTTTCCCTCGAGTAGTAAACTTGCGTACGCTAATAATTCGGCAGTGGCCCAATCAACTTTTTGTTCTGTATCAAACAGCTTCTTCTTTTCCTGTAAAATTTTCTCCACTTTTTTCAAGGGCTTAAAATCTTCAGGCCAATTCATGATTGAGTCGAACAAAGAAGTAAAATCGGCCGCGGTAATCGCAGTAGCTGGCGACTGTAAAAAATCTTCTGGCGTAGCTTTTCTTAATTTTTTCCATTCCAACTCTGGTGGCTGGTATTGGTAAGGAAGTGGGTTTTGTTTTACTTCATCTAGTCGCTCTTGCAAATCTTGCCAAAACTTCTTTTCCATCTCGCGTGCTAAGGTTTGCACCTCCGTATCGCCATTTTGAAGCAACTGATTAATATAAATTTCACGTGGGTTCTGTTGCTGCTCAATTAGTTTATACAAATGGGGCTGTGTGAATTTTGGATCATCCCCTTCGTTGTGTCCGTGTTTTCTATAACAGACCATATCAATAAACACATCCTTATTGAACTGCTGACGAAATGCAGTTGCAATTTCTACACAACGCACGACTGCTTCAGGATCATTTCCATTCACATGAAATACAGGTGCTTGAATGGCAGCAGCAAGTGAGGTACAATAATCTGAACTGCGGGCATCTTCAAAATCAGTAGTAAAACCAATTTGATTATTGATAATAAAATGAAGCGTTCCACCCGTAGCGTAGCCATCCAGGTTTGACATTTGTAAAACTTCATACACAATGCCCTGCCCTGCTACCGATGCATCTCCATGAATTAGTATAGGAAGAATCCGATCAGAATCAGATCCGTGCATGAGATCTGCTTTTGCACGTGAAAATCCTAGTACAACCGGATTAACAGCTTCTAAGTGGGATGGATTAGGAATTAATTTTAAACTGATTTTTTTATTGTGCAGTGTATCCACCTCACTTCCGTAGCCCATGTGATATTTAACATCCCCGCTACCCATGGTCTGATCCACTTTTGCTGTTCCTTCAAATTCACTAAAAATGTGTTCATAGGTTTTACCCATGATATTAGCTAGCACATTAAGACGTCCACGATGTGCCATTCCAATGACTACCTCTTTTATTTCATTTTCAGCAGCCGTATTGATGATAGCATCTAACGCAGCAATTGTGGTTTCTCCTCCTTCCAGTGAAAACCTTTTTTGTCCCACATATTTTGTGTGCAAAAAACGTTCGAACATCACCCCTTGATTGAGTTTCTCTAGTACACGTCTTTTTTGTGTGAGTGGAAGTGGGCTGTATAACTTATTTTCAATGGCCTCCGTCAACCAATTTGTTTGCTCTGTATTGCTGATATACTTGTACTCAATACCAACACTGGAGGCATAACACTTTTCAAGTTTTGCAAGTATGTCGCGCAGTTTGGCAAAACCTAAACCTAGATATTGCCCTGCATAGAATGACTGATCCAAATCTGCTTCAGAAAACCCATAATGTGATAACTCAATATTCGCTCCCCGATCCTTTCTTGCCCGAATAGGATTTGTTTTAGCAATCAAGTGCCCTTTGTTTCTATATCCAAGAATTAACCGATAAACATTGAGCTCTCGCACCCAATCAACAGACTGCCCTTCTGGAAGCGCAGCTGATTTTGCAGTAGTATCACTTGCTAGTTTTCCAGAGGAAACTGCAAAATCAAACCCTTCAAAAAACTTACGTAAATCAGGGTCAACAGAGGATGGGCTCTTAATAAACTCCTGGTACAGACTTTCAATATACCCAGGGTGGGACTGCGTAACGTAGGAAAAATCCTTCATGAATGTCAATGTGTTAGAAATACCCGAATTCGGGGTACAAATATCGCTCAAAAAGGCCTAATTGGGAAGCCTTTGCCGGGTTCCGGGCCCTTAATATTCAGATTCTGATAAATTTGGTCATCCCAGGCCAAATCCCTACCTTTGCCCTCCTTAAATTAAAGCTAGATGGCTAATCACAGTGCAACTAAAAAAGACGCCCGCCAGGCCGCTAAACGTCGCGAACACAACAAGTATTATGGAAAAACAACCCGTAATGCAATCCGTGATTTGAAAGCTTCAACGGGTAGTGAAATGAAAGAGCAATTCCCTACAGTTGCTGGCATGATCGACAAGTTGGCAAAGCGTGGCATCATCCACAAAAACAAAGCAGCTAACCTAAAAAGCAAGCTTGCTAAAAAAGTAAATGCGACTAAATAATAGTCATTCAGATATTTGCTAAAGGCACCTATTCGGGTGCCTTTTTTATTTCCCTTATTTTTATACAAATAGATTTCATGAGAAAGATTTTTATAACCTTCTTCTTATCGGCTGTCTGTTCTTTTTATTTAATGGGGCAATCGCTTCAAACCACCTTTGAAAAAACACAAGGCAAAGAAACGCCCACCTATGATGAAATTATTGCCTGGTGGAAAAAAGCAGATCAGTCATCTACCCTACTTACCCTGCAAACAAAAGGACCCACTGATGCAGGTTTTCCGCTCCATTTAGCTATTCTAAGCAACAAGGGATATAATTCAATTCATGCAGCAAAAGAAGCAGGTGCTTCAATCATTCTCGTTAATAACGGGATACACCCTGGTGAGCCAGATGGAATTGATGCTAGTATGTTACTGGCAAAAAATGTGATTGAAAAAAAACTAAGCCTACCTCAAAATTTAGTCGTTGCAATTATTCCCGTGTACAATATTGGAGGGTGTCTGAATAGAAGTTCCAATTTCAGAGTTGATCAAGAAGGACCGGAGGCTTTTGGCTCCAGAGGCAACTCGCAATATCTCGATTTAAATAGAGATTTTATCAAGTGCGACTCAAAAGAAGCTCTATCATTTACTTCCATTTTTCGGGAATGTGATCCAGATGTTTTCATAGATAATCACGTAAGCAACGGAGCCGATTACCAACACGTCATGACCTTGCTAACTAGCCAGCCTAGCAAGCTGGGCGGTGTGATGGAGACCTTTTTAAGAGCAAAATTTGAACCAGCCCTTTATGCAGGAATGAAAGAAAGAGGATACGATATGATCCCCTATGTAAATGCGTATGGCGACAAGCCTGAAAATGGTTGGAGTACTTATTGGGATAGCCCACGATACACGAGTGGCTATGCAACACTATGGAATAGCTTCGCCTTTGTTCCAGAAACGCACATGTTAAAGCCGTATGATCAACGAGTAATGGCTACACTCGCCCTAATGGAAAATTTCATTGCATTCACAGGGAAAAACGCAAAAGAAATTCAGCAGTTGCGTAACAGAACCAAACAGGCTGCGGCCGCGGCCGATCAATTCCCCATTAAATGGAAATTGGATAAAACAGGTTTCACAGAATATACTTTCAAAGGATTTGAATCAGGAAATAAACCCAGCGAAGTATCTGGCCTTAGCAGACTATACTATGACCGTTCAAAACCATTCACCAAAACAATCAAGGTGTTTGACAAATTTGTTCCGGAGTTGAGCATAGTAAAACCCAAAGCATACATCATTCCACAAGGTTGGTGGAAAGTTATTGATCGGTTATTGGCAAATGATGTAAAAATGGTCAAACTTAAAAAAGACACTTCCATTCAAGTGGAATGGTATCGTATTGAGGACTACAAAACGATGCCTCGGCAATATGAAATGCATCACCTCAACAGTGATGTAGTTGTCAGTAAAGAAACTGGAGTCAAATTTTTTAGAAAAGGAGACTGGGTTATTGAACTCAACCAACCTGCCAATCGGTTTTTAGTTGAAACTTTAGAGCCACAAGCTGAAGATTCCTATTTTGCTTGGAACTTTTTCGATGCCATTCTTGGCCAAAAAGAAGGCTATTCTGCCTATGTATTTGAAGACAAAGCTGCGAATTTCCTCAAGCAAAATCCAGATTTAAAAGCAAAACTGGAACAACGCAAACTTTCTGATACCACATTTGCAAAAAGTGCTCGTGCGCAATTGGATTTTGTATTTAAAAACTCGCCGTGGTACGAGCCTGATCACAATCGCTATCCGGTGTTTAGAGTTTATCAATAACGAAGCATAGTTGGAATTGTCAGTTCGTGGGCTAAAACGGTACGGCTCAACTTTTTTTATGTCTGCGATTAATACGGCCGTCCCGTTAGACACCCCACTCACAGACAATTCCAACTACCCCCTTAATTAGAACGCTATCTGTAGCTCAAGCGCATTGTGTTTGGCGTTTGTATACTCACAAATAAACTCTGTTCATTCTGCTATAGCTTATTGCTATGGCTGTGGAATTTGCGAGGCAGACTGTCTAACGTCAAGGCAATAGTTATGAAATGAAAATAGTATGGCAGCTGCCGTGACGTTTTAGTCTGACGAGCATATTCCACAGCCAGAACAGGGAGCAATAAAATTAATAGCGTAAAATTGATAGGAAATAAAAAAGCCCAACCGGAAACCGATTGGGCTAAAGAATATGGCAGCTACCTACTCTCCCGCATTGTTGTGCAGTACCATTGGCCATGAGGGACTTAACTTCTCTGTTCGGAATGGGAAGAGGTGAACACCCTCGGGAAAACCACCATAAGATCTTAACTGCATTGCTGCAGCAATAAGATTAACATATTGGAAAAAGTTAGCGAGTACCTTGTTTTTTTCTTCGAAAAGAAAAAAAATTAAAGCGTACGGGCAATTAGTACTACTCGGCTTTGATGTTACCACCTTTACACCTGTAGCCTATCAACGTCATAGTCTTTGACGGCCCTTAAAAGTAAACTCATCTTGAGGAAGGTTTCACGCTTAGATGCTTTCAGCGTTTATCCTGTCCGTACATAGCTACTCAGCATTGCACCTGGCGGCACAACTGATACACCAGCGGTACGTACGACCCGGTCCTCTCGTACTAAGGTCATGTCCTCTCAATTTACTAACGCCCACCACAGATAGGGACCGAACTGTCTTGCGACGTTCTGAACCCAGTTCACGTGCCACTTTAATCGGCGAACAGCCG
>DDPN01000168.1:22153-22929 GCA_002342205.1 Chitinophagaceae bacterium UBA2467
TCTCCAGCCCCAGGATGTGACGAACCGACATCGAGGTGCCAAACCTCCCCGTCGATATGAGCTCTTGGGGGAGATCAGCCTGTTATCCCCGGAGTACCTTTTATCCTTTGAGCGATGGCCCTTCCATGCGGAACCACCGGATCACTAACACCTACTTTCGTACCTGCTCGACCTGTCAGTCTCGCAGTCAAGCTCCCTTGTGCGTTTGCACTCTGCGACCGATTTCCATCCGGCCTGAGGGAACCTTCGCACGCCTCCGTTACTATTTGGGAGGCGACCGCCCCAGTCAAACTGCCCACCAGGCATTGTCCCTCTCCCCGATCAGGGGAGTAGGTTAGAGATCCAGAATTGTCAGGGTGGTATTTCAATGATGGCTCCACGAAAGCTAGCGCCTCCGCTTCAAAGCCTCCCACCTATGCTACACAAACAACTCCGAATGCCAATGCCAAGCTACAGTAAAGGTTCACGGGGTCTTTCCGTCTTACTGCGGGTACAGTGCATCTTCACACTGTTTTCAAATTCGCTGAGCACCAAGTTGAGACAGCGGGGAAGTCGTTACGCCATTCGTGCAGGTCGGAACTTACCCGACAAGGAATTTCGCTACCTTAGGACCGTTATAGTTACGGCCGCCATTCACCAGGGCTTAAATTCGAAGCTTCGCCTTGCGGCTGACATCTCCTTTTGACCTTTTGGCATTGGGCAGGCTTCACACCATATACTGCGACTTGGGTCGTCTTTGCATAGTGCTGTGTTTTTGTTAAACAGTCGCCTGGGCC
>DDPN01000091.1 GCA_002342205.1 Chitinophagaceae bacterium UBA2467
TGTGGTTGAGATGATTGTTGTGGCCCTTGTTTTGGCGGTTGTTTGGGTCCTTGCTGCGGTCCTTGTTGTGGTCTTTGTTGCTGACGTTTACGCTGTGCAGCACGGTCAAGCGATTTTAAACTGATCTGTCCAACCAACTCTACAAATTCAGGAACTTCTTCTTTAGGTTTAGAGGAGACTAATTCAACCGGCTCTAAGTCTTCTGGTCGGACACCTTGTTTGTTTAGTTCTTTTATTTTTCGAACGCGCTCCAGACTAAGAGGGTATTGCTTGTTGCTGTCAGGTAAGGTATACCACATCAGATTCTTGAAAATGTCTTTTTTAATCAAGAAAGCATTTCCTTTTGCAACCTGTAATACATCGCAATTATCCGGGAAGTGTTGCAATGCATCCAGATAGGTATCCAGTTCATAATTCAAGCAACATTTGAGTCGTCCACACTGCCCACTCAATTTAGTTTGATTGATGGAAAGGTTTTGATAACGTGCAGCGGCTGTATTGACTGATTTAAATTCAGTAAGCCACGTACTGCAACACAACTCACGCCCACAGCTTCCTATTCCTCCCACTTTCCCAGCTTCTTGACGAGCTCCGATCTGACGCATCTCAACTTTTACCTTGAATTCTGAGGCGTATACTTTGATAAGCTCTCTAAAATCTACGCGTCCATCTGCGATATAAAAGAAAGTGGCTTTGCGACCATCTGCCTGAATTTCAACCTGGCTTATTTTCATATCCAGCCTTAGTTGTTTAGCAATGGCGCGGCTGCGAATAACCGCTTCGGCCTCTCTAGCTTTATTTTGTTTCAGTGATTCTATATCTCGATCTGTTGCCAGTCGAAGAACTTTTTTCATTTCGGGGTTGTCTTCCTTTACGCCCCGTTTTTTTAATTGCAGTCGAACAATTTCTCCAGTAAGGGAAACCTCTCCTACATCAAATCCACCCACTCCTTCTACCGTAATCAAGTCGCCTTTTTCAAATTGTTGTAAAGATGGATTACGATAAAAGTCTTTGCGAGTGCCCTGGCTAAAGCTTACTTCAATAACGCGGCATTGACTATCCTGATCAACAATGGGGAGGTTTCTTAGCCAATCGTGGGCATTCATGCGGTTGCATCCGCCGGAACTACATCCGCCGTTGCTTTTACATCCATTTGGTTTTCCGCCTGTTGCGGTTCCGCATCCCGAACAACTCATTCAGGCAAAAGTACAATATTGTCTTGAATGATGTGGTAAAGCTTGATTGTCAACGCGTGAAACAGGATTTTGGCGTTTGCGTTACGTTCCAGATGATAAATGGCACTATCAACCTCTTTCATCATGGCCTCTTGTTTTGCCAGGTCAGCAATTCGATTAAACCGAAGTGCAAAGTCCTTTTCTTTTTCAGAAATGGGAAGCGCATCCCCGCTGATTTGTACGTGAACAGCCTGTTCCAACAAATGATTATAGTATCGTAAAAATTGTTTTTGTTTTTCTCGCCCTAGTTTGGCGATATCTTCCACCCATTTGGTTTGTGCAACCGGACCCGTTTTTAAAATGGCATTCAGCCAGTTTCGAACTAACTCTTGCCAGTCTTCTTCTGCATGTTGCGATAGCAATAATGCCTCTCGATAACTTCCTTCAGCAAGGGCAGCAATTTGATGGGCCTGCTCTGGTGCAGTTTTATTTCTTTCAATTAGTGCCTTTTCAATAACCGCATTTTCAAGTGGCGGCACTTTGATCAACTGACAGCGACTAACAATAGTAGGAAGTAGATTTGTTTCACTCTCACTGATCAAGAGTAGAATGGTTTGTGGTGGGGGCTCTTCGATTAACTTCAACAACTTATTGCCCTCATTACCCATCAATTCAGGATGCCAAAGAATTAAAATTTTCCAAGGACTTTCAAAACTCTTCAAACTTAGTTTCCGAATAATATCGTTGCATTCCTCTGCAGTGATTTTCCCCTGGCTATTATCTTTCTCTTTAATTAATTCAATCCAGTCAAATAAATTTCCATAGGGGTGTTGACCTAAAAAATCTCTCCATTCTTTAATGAAATCAGTAGCTACAGGCTTTTCACCTGCTTTACGCGTCACAGTGGGGTACGAAAAATGGATGTCCGGATGAACCAGCTCCATAGATTTTTTACAAGCAGGACATCGTCCGCAAGGCTCATCTAATGAAGATGAAATCGCTTGTTCACAAACTAAATATTGTGCAAAAGCATTGGCAAGTGGAAGTGCGCCTGCACCCTCTTTTCCTACCAGCAACAATGCATGACTTAACCGGTTTTGTTTGACCAGCTCTGTCAACTGTTTTTTTAGTGAAACCTGTCCTATGATTGTTCGCCAATCCATGAATGGCGAATGTAGCGTATCCGCCGGATTATTTTAACCAGCTGGTGATTTCTTCACTCAAAGGAGTGGTACGTGGGGAGAAGGTTGCGATTAACTCGCCCTTTTCATCCAGTAGAAATTTTCCAAAATTCCAAGAAACGGGGTCGTCTAATTTTTTTGCTTTGGCTTGCTCTTTTAGAAATTTATAAAGCGGATGCGTGTCATTGCCTTTTACAGAAATTTTAGCAGCCATAGGAAAGCTAACTCCGTAGTTCTTTTTGCAAAAAGCGCTGATCTCTTCGTTGCTTCCTGGTTCTTGGCCCATAAAATTATTAGCAGGAAAACCTACAATTACAAGTTTGTTTTTGTATTGCGTGTATAACTGCTCCAATCCTTCATATTGTGGTGTCAGCCCGCATTTAGAGGCTGTATTGACAATTAGAATTTTTTTGCCTTTAAAGGCAGAGAAGTCAATGGTATTCCCGTCTAGCGCGGGTACTGAAAATTGATAAATCGAGGCTTCTGACATAGTCATTAAAAGGGAAAAAAGGGTGATTATGATCGTTTTCATAGTGGCGATTTTTTATATAACAACGAATGGCTAAAAAAGTTATTTAAAAGTATAACAAAGACAGGCAATTTGGAGCTGTAGCTCATTTTGTTCTGTTAAAATATGTCCACAGGCTTCTAGTGTAGCACCAGTTGTAATTACATCATCTACCAGCAGTGCTGTTTTTCCGGAACTGTTTGCCTTTGGGTTTTTTTCAAAGGAGAGTTCAACATTTTCCCATCTTTCCAGTCGATTCTTTTTTGTTTGAGAGGATCCTGGGTATTTTTTTAAGAGAAGGGACTC
>DDPN01000032.1:0-1848 GCA_002342205.1 Chitinophagaceae bacterium UBA2467
CCATCCAATTGGAATGTAAAGGGTGCCGTACCTGCAGTGGTATTAATTGTAATGGAACCATTGGTCGCTGTTGGACAAGAAGTAGCAGCTGAAGTAGTAGTTGCTGCGACACCAGCGCCTACAGCAACATTCACTGCAACAGGTCCTGATGCACATCCAGTAGCCATATCAGTTACAATGACTGTATGATTACCTGCTGTAACATTATTAAAAGTAAAAGGCAGCGTTCCTTGCACAGCTGCATTTGCATCTAACTTGAATGTGTGGGGTCCTGCTCCAGCCGCCGTTGATATCGTAATAGAACCATTATTAACTCCCGTACATGCAGTGGGAGCAGCAGCAACCGTGGTAGCTAGATTACCAGCAGATGCAACAGTAACAGGTAACGTGATATTGCAAGCACCAGGCGCATCTCGTACAGTAATTGTGTATGCACCTGCAGCTAGTCCGGAAAATACATTACTTGTTTGCCACGTTGTTCCTCCATCAATTGAATATTGATAAGGGGCTGTTCCACCCGTTGGTGTGCCAATAGTAATTACTCCATTATTATTTCCACAGGAAGCTGCGTTAGGAGTTGCTGTTGCAGCAAGCCCCGCTGATCGGTTAACGCGCACTGTATCCGTTCCAAAAATTTCTACTGTTGGATCATCTGATTTTTCAAAAACTGAACGAATCACATAATTGGTAATAACTCCGGCAGGAGGACAAATATTAGGGAACGCCACTTCTAAGTTTCCATTGCCCAAGTTAGTTGTTGCAGCAGGAAGTACCGTTGCAACAATAGCTCCTGTATTATCTAATAACTCAACTCGCTTTAATAAAGACGGACCCGCATTGGGTACAAATCTCCAGCTCTCATTCATATTCAACGCACCCCACGTTGGACCCATCGCTGTTCTGCCTGGAGCCATCATACCATTCGTACGATCCCAATCTTGAATACCAATGATAGCACGACCACTATTCCAACCCGTACAAGTTTGTTTACTAAAAATGAGTACTTCAATTACGTTGAGTGACTCGTATAGAACTATTTGATGCGTATTCTGATCTAGTGTAGTGCAGGAGAATAAGCGAACCTGATTAAAACTAAGGACCCATCTGCGATGGGGTGCTGTACCGAAAACTTGATATTGGATCCGTTGATTAGGCTGACTCGTAGTGGGATACAAATCGTGATTAGGACCCATGATAGTAGCGCGNNGATGCATCAAAGGTTAAATAACCATTGGTACTTGCAGCCAATGTATTATAAACAGTACCATAAAATGAAAAGGGAAAACCAATGGTTATTAAGGGAGAATAGGTATCATCAATGGTTAAATTCGTTGGTGTGCCCTGTGGATCATTAGGTGCAAGGTATACAGGGAAACATCCCGGTGTAGTACTTGTGGGGTTGATCGTGTAGGAAGAAGTTTGCTTTCGAATATCAGGTACTCTTCCTTTTAATGTAAAGCAAAAATTTGCAGGACAACCAGGAACCAATGTATCACGCGTACAATTCAGTGAAAAACTCTGCGCCTGAGAAAAATTAATCAGAGACAACAGTGAAAAAAACAGCAATAAACGGCTGAATGCTTGAGTCATTTCAGGCAAATTGGATTTGTGGTTTCGGGCCGTACAAGTTAAGAAAAATAACAGAGATTACCCAGGAATATCCTCCATATCGTAGCGTTCTACCGACTCAACACCCGGTAGATTTAAAAGCGCTTGTACTAATTTTTCCAGCTCATCCTTATCATGTACATACAAACGAATGTTACCCTTAAATAACCCCTCTTTTGCCTCAATCGTTAAGGCAGCGATATTGATTTTCAATTCGCCACTGATCAAATTCGTAATCAT
>DDPN01000032.1:1997-3142 GCA_002342205.1 Chitinophagaceae bacterium UBA2467
TTGGTCCGGTGGATTGTCAAGCCCTTTCCGGTGGTTACAAACCCGAAGACGTCGTCTCCAGGGATGGGTTTACAGCAATTAGCCAGATTATAAACCACTTTGTCACTCCGCTCACCAAAAATGATGAGCTCCGTATCTTTTTTGGGAAGTTGGTGATAAGGAATGATATCCGGCTTCTCCGCAACAGTGGCAACCGGTTTGACTGGACGAGGAGCTTCTATACGATCACCTATTACTTTAAATGACTTGAGGTCCTTGAGGTCAATCTCTTTTATGGAGATACTGTAAAACAAATCAAGGTTAGAACCCACCTTGTACCATTGCACCAGTTCTTCAATGTTATTTTGAGAAAATGCAGCACCCATTCCTTCCAGTTTTCGCTGCAGCGTATACTTTCCCTCCTCAGCAATTTTTCTCTTTTCATCTTTTAGTGCATCACGGATACGCCCCTTCGCTTTAGATGTCACTACAAAATTGAGCCAGTCCTCAGATGCCTTTTGCTTGTTACTGGTGATAATCTCAACCTGATCTCCACTCTGGAGTTTATGGCTGATGGGGACCAACTTATGATTGACTTTAGCGCCAATTGTTTTGACACCAATAGCACTGTGAATTGAGAAGGCAAAATCCAGCGCCGTAGATCCCACTGGTAACATCTTTACGTCGCCTTTTGGCGTGTAGATATAAATTTCTTCTGCTAAAAAACTGGTTTTAAAATCTTGCAGAAAATCGATGCTATCCGTTTCTTGATTAGTGATCACTTCACGAATCTGCTGAAACCACTTATCAAAACGACTTTCATCTTGACTGTCTTCTTTATACTTCCAATGTGCAGCTAACCCTTTCTCAGCAATTTCATTCATACGTTCAGAACGAATCTGTACCTCCACCCATCTTCCTTGTGGCCCCATCACAGTGGTATGCAATGCTTCGTATCCGTTGGCCTTGGGATTACTCAACCAATCACGCAATCTTTCCGGTGATGGACTATATTCATCGGTAATCAGAGAATAAACTTTCCAGCACTCTTCTTTTTCTTTATCAGGAGCCGAATCTAAAATAACGCGGATGGCAAATAGGTCATATACTTCTTCAAACTCCACTCCTTTCTTTTTCATTTTATTCCAAATGGAGTGTATGCTTTT
>DDPN01000066.1:0-137 GCA_002342205.1 Chitinophagaceae bacterium UBA2467
GAGACCTATGCAACCTTACTTGAAAATAATTGGGTGAGAGCAGCTGCTTATCCTACAACAGGCCTATCCCTCAATGTGGATCAGGCTTCTTATAGCAATATTCGTCGCTTTTTATCAAGAGGTACTTATGTGCCAAC
>DDPN01000066.1:206-6842 GCA_002342205.1 Chitinophagaceae bacterium UBA2467
TGTATTTGCAGTGAATACACGACTCAGCCCTTGCCCCTGGAATTGGGAGAACCAACTCTTGCAAATTGATCTTTCTGCAAAAAAATTAAATCTCGATTCGTTGCCATCTGCCCATCTTGTTTTTCTCATTGATATTTCTGCTTCAATGGATATGCCTAATCGACTTCCATTATTGCAGTCGGGATTCCGGATGTTGATTAGCAATCTTCGGGAAAAAGACTCGGTTTCTATTGTGGTATATGGCGGCATGACTGCGGTGTTAGTACGCGCCTTGAGTGGGTGCGAAAAAGATAGTTTGACTAAAGTGATCAACGGCTTAGTGCCAGGTGGGGCAACACCGGGTGAGTCAGGTATTCGATTAGCTTACCAGGTAGCTAAACAACATTTTATTAAAGGGGGAAATAATCGAGTAATATTAGCAACAGATGGAGATTTCAATGTAGGCTTGAAAACAGAAACTGAGTTAGATGAGCTGATTAGTATTCAGCGGCAGAGTGGGATTTATCTTACTTGCTTAGGGGTAGGAATGGGTAATTACAAGGATTCAAAAATTCAATTGCTGGCTGAAAAAGGTAATGGGAACTTTGCTTATTTAGATCAAGAGAAAGAGGCAGAGCGCGTGTTGATGAAAGAGTTCACAAAAACATTGTATGCAGTTGCAGATGATGTTTATATGAACATTACGTTTGATCCTGCTTACATTAGAAATTACCGATTGATTGGATTTGATAATAAAGTAGGGGCATTGTTAGATTCTTTATCCCAAATTGAAGGAGGAGAAATTGGGTCGGGACACACGGTTACTGCACTATTTGAAATTGAGCCTTCTACACTTTTGAGAGATAAGCGTGGTGTCTCATCAGAGTCAGACAGCATCGCATCACTTGCCATTCAATACCGGCTTCCGAGTGATTCTTTATTACAAGAAGCGCAATTCAAAGTGCCTCTTTATTATGCGTATACAGAACAGGAGCTCAAGCAATCTCAGTTTAGCGCTGCAATTGCACAATTTGGAATGTTCCTGAAAGGAAGCTCCTATGTCAGTAAATCAAGTTGGAACGAATTACTTCAATTAGGCGAGCAAGTAGTTAATCCTGCAGATCCATTTCAACTGGAATGGATTGAACTGGTGAAAAAAGCGCGAGAGCTCTACGATAAAAAAAAGAAGCGCAGCTGGAAACGCCTTCACCACTAATTATTGAAAGATATCCTTGATTCGATCAAAGAAGTTTCTATCTGATTTATCTGGGTTGGGTTGAAAATTGGCCGAGCCAGCTAATTTTTCTAAGGCAGCTTTTTCTTCCGCATTTAATTGTTGTGGTGTCCATACACTCACCTGAATCAGTTGATCTCCCTTTTCGTAAGAATTTACTGCGGGAAATCCTTTTCCTTTTAATCTAAATATTTTACCACTTTGTGTTCCTGCTGGTATTTTGATTTTTGCTTTTCCGTCAATGGTGGGTACTTCTACTTGTGTGCCAAAAACTGCATCGGTAAAGGATAGATGTAATTCAAAGGCAACATTTAGTCCCTCGCGGTGTAGCTCTTTATGTGGTTCTTCTTCAATTAAAATAATTAGATCGCCAGGTGTACCGCCTCTTTCTCCTGCATTTCCCTTTCCGGTTACATTCAGTTGCATGCCTTCTTGAACGCCTGCAGGAATATCAATACTTACCGTTTCTTCAGCATAGGTTCTTCCTTCTCCTTTGCAACTGGTACATTTGGCTGTGATAGTTGTTCCTTCTCCATTGCAAGTGGGACAGGTAGTTACTGTTTGCATTTGTCCCAAAAAAGTATTTTGCACTCTTCTAACCTGGCCACTTCCATTGCATCCAGTACAGGTTTGTGTACTTCCTTTATCTTTTGCACCACCGCCACCGCAGGTAGTGCAGGGTACATATTTTTTTACTTTGATGTTCTTACTGACACCTTTTGCAATCTCTTCGTAGTTCAGCTTTAATTTGATACGGAGATTACTGCCACGAACACCTCTGGAACGGCTTCGACCGCCGCCTCTTTGTCCACCGCCAAAAAAGCCACCAAAGAGGTCATCTCCGAAAATATCTCCAAATTGACTGAAGATATCTTCCATATTCATTCCTCCTCCATACCCACGATTGCCTGCACCGCCAAGCCCTGCATGACCAAATCGATCGTATTGTGCTTTTTTATCAGCATCACTCAGCACTTCATAAGCTTCAGCAGCTTCTTTAAATTTTTCTTCAGCAGCTTTGTCACCTGGATTTCTGTCGGGGTGATATTGCATAGCTACCTTACGGTATGCTTTTTTGATTTCGTCTGCAGAAGCTGATTTGCTGACGCCTAATATTTCGTAAAAATCTCTTTTGCTCATAAATTATTTTCCTACCACCACTTTAGGGTGACGAATTACTTTTTCATTCAACAAGTACCCCTTTACGACCTCATCGATAATTTTTCCTTTTAGTTCTTCGGTGGGGGCTGGAATTTCTGTAACGGCTTCGTGAAGATCTGCATCAAAGGGCTGATGAATCACCTCCATGGCTTTTACACCACGGCTCTGCAATTTGTTTCTGAGTTTTCCAAATACCAATTTCACGCCTTCCCATTCAGAGCTGTTGGCATGGCCAGATTTTTCTAACGTTTGTTGTGCGCGATCGCAATCATCCAACACTTCCAGTAACTCAGTGATAATATCTTTTCCTGCCGTTTGCATTAGTTCAATCCTTTCCTTGGCATTGCGACGTTTAAAATTGTCAAACTCGGCAACGGCACGGATGTATTTGTCTTTGTATGCATCTAGCTCGGCTTGCAGTTTTTCCAGTTCCGTCTCCTCGGTCATTTTTTCGTCTAGATGGCTGGTTCCTGCAACACTTTCATCTGTGTTCAGGTCCATTTCGTTGTTCTTGTTTTCTTGAGCTTCCATAGTCAGGTCTAAATTGGTTGCAAAGGTAACATCGGCAATTTTATTGCCAAGTCTTATCAACAGGTTTCAATGTCTTTTTAAGGGACAAAATGACCCTGGATAAAGCCTAAAAGCGCCTTTCTGTCTGTTTTGAAAGGTTATCTTCGCCTTTCCATGGAAAGAATTATTTTAAAAAGAAAAATTGCTCCCCGGGTAGTGAATGGACATCCCTGGGTATTTTCAAATGAAATAGAAGCAATAGAGGGCGAACCGCAACCTGCAGCGATTGTTGAAGTAGTAACGCACGATAAAAAATTTGTAGGACGAGGATATTTTAACCCGCAGTCGCAAATACCTGTGCGGATTTTGACACGTAACCGCGAGGAACAAATTGATGCTGATTTTTTTCTTCGGAAAATAAAAGCTTGCTGGGAGTATAGGAAACATACGGGGTACACCGAAAACTGCAGGCTTGTTTTTGGAGAAGCAGATGGATTACCACAGCTTATCATTGACAAATTCAACGATTATTTTGTCATTCAGACGTTGGCCTTGGGGATTGATCGTTGGAAACCAGCGCTGGTTGCGGCCTTACAAGAAGTGTTTAGTCCAAAAGGAATTTATGAACGCAATGATGTTCCGGTTCGTGAGCTAGAAGGACTTCCGCAGCAAAAGGGATTTTTGTCTGCGCCTTTTGAAACGCGTATCATTATTCAGGAAAATGGATTACAGTTTCATGTAGATCTGGCCAATGGGCAAAAGACTGGTTATTTTTTGGATCAGCAAGATAATCGCAGAGCCATTCAACATATTGTCAAGGATGCAACAGTGCTGGGTGCATTTACATATACCGGTACATTTGAAATTCATGCAGCGCACTATGGTGCAAAATCAGTGTTGGGCTTGGATATTTCTAAGTTGGCAGTAGAGCAAGCCAATGAAAATGCACGCTTGAATGGATTGCAAGATCGATGTCATTTTGAAGAGGCAAATGCATTTGATGTATTAAAGCAATGGGTGAAAGAAGGAAAGCAATATGATGTAGTGATGTTAGATCCTCCTGCATTTACAAAAAGTCGTGCCACCATTCAAAAAGCAATCACGGGCTATAAAGAAATCAACCTGCGCGGTATGAAATTGGTAAAGCCCGGTGGTTTTTTAGTAACTTCTTCTTGTACCAATTTAGTACACCCTGAATTATTTCTGGAAATTATAGCGATGGCTGCAAAAGATGCACGAAGAAAAATCAGACAGGTTTGTTTTCAAACACAATCATCCGATCATCCTGTGATTTGGGAAATGGAGAATACCCAGTACTTGAAATTTCTGATTGTACAGGTGCTATAAAACTATTTGGTAACCTGGAACTTTCCTGATTCTATAATCTTTCCGGAAGTTTCTACTAAGTGGTACACGTAGATACCGCGAGAAAACTCATTTAATGAGAGTGTGATTTTTTCAATGGTGAGACGGGTGTCTACCATTTTCTTGCCCAATATTCCGTTGTAAATCTGCAAGCTTAATCCTCTTTTGAATGCAGACTTGAACTCAAATGTGATATAGCTTATTGCCGGATTGGGGTATAGCT
The DNA here is from genome assembly GCA_002342205.1 of Chitinophagaceae bacterium UBA2467. Lineage (GTDB taxonomy): Bacteria > Bacteroidota > Bacteroidia > Chitinophagales > Chitinophagaceae > JJ008. Next base: position 4,679 of record DDPN01000066.1, read on the forward strand.
TCATTAGCTTTTCAACAGGCTCTATCGATGAGGTAGCGGTGGAAGCTGGCGCTTGTTGCGCAGCTGCCGAAGCGACCAGCCCAAAGAATAGAATTGCTATGAAACCAATTTTCTTCATTCATCCAAATATAACAGATAATTCAAAAAAAGTCTACAATAAAATGCAAAAGCCTCAGAACCAATGATTCTGAGGCTTTACCAGAGGGCGGTTAATCAGGCTAATTCCTGAAGTTTTGCGTTGATTTTTTCAAAATTTGGTACTTCTCCGGGATTCTCAAGCACCTCTTCGTATTGAACCTGTCCATTCTTGTCAATCAAAAAAGCAGAGCGTTTTGAAACTCCTTTCATGTCAAAGATCCATTCTGTATAAATGGTTCCATAAAGTGTAGAGACTGTTTTATTAAAATCACTCAGCAAAGGAAAGTTCAATTGTTGTTCCTCTTTGAATTTTGCCAGCGTAAATACGGAGTCAACAGAAATGCCCAACACTTTTGCGTTAGCACCGTTGTAAAGGGCGATGTTATCTCTTACGGAGCAAAGTTCCTTTGTACAAACCCCTGTGAATGATTGGGGAAAGAAAAGTAACAATACGTTTTGCCCTTTCAAGGAAGAAAGTTGTACGGGATTTTTGTCTGAATCAAACAACGTAAAATCCGGAGCGGTTTGTCCAATTTGAATGCTCATGTTGGTGGGTTTATGTGTGAATAGTTTTTTAGTAAGACAATTTATTAGCAAAAAAGTTGGCGCAAAGATGGCTAAAATGAGCGTAATTTGAAATCCTTGAAAACACAAATGATGAAAGTTGGAGACATTACACAGTTTTTAGAAAAGTGGGCACCCCTCTCGTTGCAAGAGAGTTATGATAATGCAGGGTTGTTACTGGGACAATCAAACTGGGAATGTACGGGTGTGCTTTGTTGTTTGGATGTGACAGAAGCGGTGCTGGTGGAAGCCAAAAACAAAAATTGTAATTTGATTGTGGCGCATCATCCACTCATATTTGGTGGATTAAAGCGAATCAATGGCAGTCAGGCAACTGAACGAGTTGTAATTGAGGCTATAAAAAATGAAATCGCTATTTACGCGATTCACACTAACCTTGACAACGTAGTAGATGGAGTAAATGGAAAAATTGCGTCGTTACTTGGTTTACAACACTGTCGAGTTTTATTGCCACTCGCACAGTCTTTAAAAAAACTAATTACCTACGTTCCGATTAGTAGTCTGGAAAAAGTGCGAACAGCACTTTTTGAGGCAGGAGCTGGGCACGTTGGAAACTACAGCGAATGTAGCTTCTCCAGTGTTGGAGAGGGCACTTTTAAAGGAGGGCTGGGTACCCAACCATTTGTAGGACAACCGGGGTTATTGCACACAGAAAAGGAGGCCAAACTGGAAGTTGTTTTACAAGCCGCTAACACGTCCGCTGTACTCCATGCACTTCGTGCTGCTCATCCCTACGAAGAGGTCGCCTATGATTTGCTGACACTTGACAATGCTACTAATCAAATTGGCGCGGGGCTGATCGGTCATTTACCAGAGCCGGTTGAAGAAGCCAGCTTTTTGAAGCGGCTCTCCTCCCTTTTCAAGGTTCCTCTTGTTCGGCACACACAGCTATTGGGTAAAACCATTCAAACTGTTGCAGTGTGTGGCGGGGCAGGGCAATTTTTGATTAAAAACGCCTTAAAGGCTGGAGCACAAGCATTTATAACTGCTGATTTAAAATACCACGATTTCTTTTTAGCTGACAATAAGATACTTCTGGCAGATGTAGGTCACTTTGAAAGTGAGCAGTTTACGATTGACCTTCTCCACGAGCGATTAGCCGAAAAATTCCCTACCTTTGCCGTCCTCAAAACAAGCGTTTCCACAAATCCGGTCAACTATCTATGGCACAAGTAAAAGATTTCTCGATCCAGGAAAAGCTGGTCTCTCTGGTGACCCTTCAGCAAATTGACAGCAAATTAGATGAGATTAAGATCCTGAAAGGGGAGCTTCCAATGGAAGTCGCTGATCTGGAAGACGAGATCACTGGTTTGCATGCCCGTAAAACCCGCATTGAAGAAGAAATCAATGGGGTGACCGAGTTTATCGAGCAACGTAAGTTGGCGATTAAAGATTCAGAAGCCCTCATCAAAAAGTATGAGAAGCAAAGTGAGAATGTAAA
>DDPN01000066.1:6884-10158 GCA_002342205.1 Chitinophagaceae bacterium UBA2467
GACATTAAGCTGGCTGAAAAGCATATCAAGGATGCTACTGATGAGATTGCTGAGAAAGCTGTTTTGTTAGACAAGGCAAAAAAGAATATTGCCGCTAAGGATGGAGTATTGGCAAGTAAAAAAGAGGAACTCGAAAAGATTATCACAGCTAACGAAAAAGAAGAAAAGAAGTATAGAAAGCAGGCTGAGGAAGCAAAGCAGCAGGTAGACCCACGTCTTTTAGCTAGTTACGAGAAAATCCGTAGCAACTATAGAAACGGATTGGCTGTCGTTCCTGTGGAAAGAGACGCATGTGGTGGTTGTTTCAATGCGATTCCTCCTCAAAAGCAAAGCGAAATCCGCCAGCACAAAAAAATCATGATCTGCGAAAACTGCGGTCGTATTTTGGTGGACGAAGAGTTAAGTGCGAAAGTGGAGATTTAATCCCCTTCTACAGAAAATAACTGATCCCGTTCCAAATGGAACGGGATTTTTTTTGGAATAATCTTTTGCTACGGCGTTAAATCCCTTTGTGACTCTCACAAATCGCGCTAATTTGTGCGCATGCTGAAAAGGCTTTTTATCCAGAATTATGCCATCATCGATGAGGTTGAGATTGAACTCAGTAATGGGTTTAGTGCAATCACCGGTGAAACAGGTGCTGGAAAGTCTATTTTGATGGGCGCACTGGGACTCATTTTGGGAGAGCGAGCTGATTCAAGTGTGCTCAGTCAAAAAGAAAAAAAGTTAGTGGTAGAAGGGGTATTTGACGCAGGCACAGATCAACGCGTGCATCAATTTTTACTGGCGCATGAGTTGGAGAATGAGCAGGAACTGGTTCTACGAAGAGAGATAAACCCGCAAGGTAAATCAAGAGCTTTCATCAATGATTCGCCCGTTAATTTAGGGCAGCTACAACAAATTTCTTCATTGCTTGTCGATTTGCATCAGCAATTTGATACACTTCAATTAGGCCAAGAAGATTTTCAACGCGAGGTCCTGGATGCGTTGGCAGGACAATTTTCTTTAGTAGAGGAGTATCGGTTGAGTTACGATCAATGGGTACAGGCCAAGACTCTCTTGCAAGCATACGTGGATCAAAAATCATCTTCTGATGCAAGGGCGGAGTACAATAAATTTCAATGGGAAGAATTAGAAGCAGCAGCTTTTCGGACTGGTGAGTTAGAAGAATTGGAAGCCGAGCTCAAATTGCTTACGCATACGGAAGAGGTTCAGCAAGTTTTTACACGTATCACTTCTTTTTTGACCGAAGGAGAAGAGCCGGCATTGGCGCAGTTAAAATCATTTTTGCAATCGTTAGCTGAATTTCGGGATATGCATGAAGCATTCCCCCCATTGGAAGATCGGCTCCGTTCATCGTATGTGGAGTTACAGGATCTCTCCAGAGAGTTTGATAAACTTTCTTCCAATTTTGGAGGAGATCCAAAACGATTGGAGTGGGTTTCCGAGCGGCTTTCACTGGGGTATCGACTTTGCAAAAAGCACCAGGTGACGACTACTGCAGAACTGCTTGCCATACACGAGGAGCTGGCTACACAATTACAGCAATTTCTGAATATTGATCAGATGATTGTTCAGCAGCAAAAAGAGGTGAATGCTTCCGAGAAAAAAGCTGTTGAATTAGCGAGTCGTATTTCCAAAGGAAGAGAAAAACAAATCAAAGGATTTGAAAAACGAGTGCATGAATTATTACAGCGCGTAGGAATGCCCTCGGCAAAAATCAAGGTACAACTTACTGCGGAGCAACTGGGTCCACATGGATCTGATGCTATTGAGTTTTTATTTGATGCTAATAATAGCGGGCAATTTCATCCGTTACGTAAAGTGGCAAGTGGAGGTGAGCTTAGCCGTCTTATGCTGTGCATCAAATCGCTGGTAGGCGATTCCTTAAAATTTTCTACACAAATTTTTGATGAAATTGATACAGGTATAGCGGGAGAAGCGGCCAGACAAGTAGGGTTATTATTAAAAGAATTATCAGCAAGTCGCCAAGTGATTTGCATTACCCATCAGCCTCAGATTGCTGGTAAAGCGCATACTCATTTTTTTGTTTACAAAGGCAAGGGTTCGGATCCATCGGGTGCTACACGAACATTTATACGGCCACTAAATTCAGAAGAAAGGGTGCAAACTATTGCGCAAATGATTGGAGGTGAAAATCCCACGCCTGCTGCATTGGCTAACGCTCGTGAGCTTTTGTCCTAATTGTGGATAACCTGATTTTTTAGGTGTAGAACTGGTGCAGAAAGAAAAATTTTTTCCATTTTCTTTTTGGGGTTTATTTCGCTGTTCGACACTTGTATTTTAAACCCCCTCTTGCTATGGAGTTATCAAACATAAATAAGGATCGGCAGCGTAAGCGTAAATCGGCTGTAGAGTTAGGTACGATGGTGTATGGTAAGGTTCCACCACAGGCAAAAGAATTGGAGGAAGCTGTATTGGGTGCAATTATGTTGGAAAGAGGTGCTTTTGATGTGGTTGTTGAAATACTCAAGCCAGGATGTTTTTATGTAGAGGCACACCAGCGCATTTTTTCAGCCATGCAGTCTCTTGCCAATAAGAGTCAACCTATCGATCTTTTAACGGTTGCTGAGGAATTACGTACGAAAGAAGAGTTAGATCTTGTAGGCGGGGCCTATTATCTTACCCGCTTAACCAATGCGGTGGTTTCTTCTGCTAATATCGAAGCACACGCTCGTATTATTTTACAAAAATTTATACAGCGTGAACTCATTCGGGTAAGTGGTGAAATTATCAATGATGCTTTTGAAGACGCTACCGATGTGTTTGATTTATTAGATGATGCAGAAAGTAAGCTCTATGAGATTACCAATAATAATCTGCGCAAGAATTTTGAAACAATTGATTCAGTCCTCGTCAACACAATAAAGCGCATAGAGGATCTTAGAAATAAAAATGAAGATCTTACTGGTGTCACTAGTGGGTTCCCCTCGCTAGACCGCGTTACCTATGGATGGCAAAAGACAGACTTGATTATTTTGGCAGCACGACCTGCGGTTGGTAAAACGGCCTTTGCATTGAATCTGGCAAGAAATGCAGCGATGCTTCCAGGCAAGTCCACACCTGTAGCTTTCTTTTCATTAGAGATGAGTGCAAGCCAATTAGTACAACGTATTTTGGCAGCTGAAAGTGAGATATGGCTAGAAAAAATTAGTCGGGGAAAAATGGAAGAGCATGAAATGAAACAACTTTATGCTCGTGGTGTCCAGCGACTTTCACAAGCACCCCTTTTTATAGATGATACGCCTGCATT
>DDPN01000066.1:10221-12329 GCA_002342205.1 Chitinophagaceae bacterium UBA2467
AAGGAATTAGGAATTCCAATTATTGCCCTTTCTCAGTTAAGTCGTGCAGTAGAAACACGCGGTGCTGGTAAGGATGGAACAAAGATGCCGCAATTAAGTGACCTCCGTGAATCTGGAGCTATCGAGCAGGATGCCGACATGGTAATGTTCTTGTATCGTCCGGAATATTATGATATTACCTCTAATGAAATGGGAGAAAATAATAGAGGTGAAACGCATGTGCGTATTGCTAAGCATCGTAATGGTTCGTTGGAAACAATCAAACTTCGCGCACTGCTCAATATTCAAAAATTTGTTGAAGATGGAGGTGGAATGGGAGTTTCTGGATTGCCAGGAAACTGGAAACCCGTACGTGATGAGGATGGAGCAGGAGGAGCTCGCGTTTTTGTTCAAACGGGCAGCAAGATGAATGAATTAGAAAACGATTTGGATGACTTACCTATTTAATCATGTCTCTTCCCCTGTTTTTTATTACGGAACCACTTACTAGCTTAACTGCTGTAACGCTAGATGAAGAAAATAGTAAGCACGCGATCCAAGTATTACGGCTCAAAAATGGCAACAGCATTGAATTGACAGATGGGAAAGGGCAGCTGGCAACGGCAAGTATCATTGATGATCATCGTAAGCATTGCCAGGTTCAAGTGCAGCATATTCAGTCTATCCCAAGACCTGCTCGGCAAATTACACTGGCCATTTCTTTACTCAAGAATCGAAATCGATTTGAATGGCTATTGGAAAAAGTTACTGAATTAGGAGTATCCAGCATCATTCCTCTTTTGTGTGAACGAACGGAGAAAGAGTCAGCACGATTAGACCGCATGCAATCCATTTTACAAAGTGCGCTATTACAAAGTAGACAGGCGTGGTTGCCGGAGTTAGCTGCACCGCAAGAGTTTAGGACAATTGAAAAATGGAAATTGCAAGATGGGGATCATTTCATTGCCACCTGCAGCGAAGTTGTAAAGCAACCTTTGTCAACGCTAGCTACTACTTGTAAAAAAAATGTATTAATCTGTATTGGGCCTGAGGGCGATTTTACCGATAATGAATTAGATATAGCTACTGAAAATAATTTTGTGTCAGTCAGTTTGGGATCTTCTCGTCTACGTACTGAAACAGCAGGTATCGTGGCTGTCAGTTTACTGGCTTGTTAATTTGTAGTTGAAACAATCAGTTTTATTTTCCTGTTTCAACTATATTTTTTGCAATGCCCGGCCCTTCATAAATAAATCCGGTCCAAACTTGCACGAGCGAAGCCCCGGCTTCTATTTTCTCAGTAGCATCTGCGGCGTTGAAGATGCCACCCGATGCAATCATTGGAATTTTACCAGCATTTTTTTGGTGGATGTAGCGAAGCAGTGAGGTGTTTTTTTCTTTTAATGGAGCGCCACTTAAACCACCGGCTCCCATTCTGCTGACCGTGTTCTCCTCTGTTGTCAATCCTTGTCTACTTATTGTTGTATTACTCACCACTAAGCCGTCCAACCCAATGGCCAGCACAAGCTCAATCACATCGTCTACTTGTTCCTGACTTAAATCTGGTGCAATCTTTAAAAAGATAGGACGGGGTTTAGGTTTAGATTTATTTTTTTCTTGCAGTAAGGTTAATATTTTATGCAGAAAGTTCTTATCCTGCAATGCACGCAGGCCCGGTGTGTTGGGTGAACTAACATTGACTACAAAATAATCTACCCATGGATGTAAGCGGTCAAAACAAAATTCATAGTCCTTCCAGGCTTCTTCATTAGATGTTGATTTGTTTTTACCAATATTCCCTCCAATGATAAGTGCTGGATGACCATCTACACGAGGTTGAATTTCTTCTCTCCAATGTTTTAGTCTGCGCGCAATAGTAACCACTCCATCATTATTAAATCCCATTCGATTGATCAATGCTCGATCTTCCGGTAGTCTAAATAATCTTGGTTTATCATTACCGCGTTGTGGTTGTGGTGTAACTGTTCCAATTTCAACATGTCCAAATCCCAAACAACTTAGCTCACGAAGGTGTAAGGCGTTTTTGTCAAATCCTGCAGCGAGTCCAACCTGATTTTTAAAATGGAGTCCTGCAATTTTTACAGGTTGTGCATGGGTGGGTTCAAATA
>DDPN01000073.1 GCA_002342205.1 Chitinophagaceae bacterium UBA2467
GAAAGTTGGTAATTTCCAAGTTTGTAATTTGAACAGGTGGCGGTGTAACTCCGCTACAAGCACCTGCTTTCAACAATGGCAGAGTCTGTAATTGTGTATTGACATTTTGAGGGAACAACGACTGAACCACCGATTTATCTAAGCAAAACCACTTTTCAAGAATAGTGGCATAAATACTTCTGAAATCATATTGCATTGGGATATTGTCATTCACTGTAGCAGCAGCTGGAAGCGTTGGGTTCACTCCCAACATGCCAGGTTCCACCTGACTTCCAAATAGAAACAAAGGTGCGGCTGCACCATGATCAGTTCCAACACTGGAATTAGATTTTATTCGACGACCAAATTCACTGAAAGTCATTCCTAATACCCTATCCTCAACACCCAAAAACTTAATATCATCCTGAAAGGCTTTGATTGCTGCAGAAACACGACCCAATAAAGTAGCATGTGTACCCGTTACCTTGTCTGCATTTACTTGAATGGAGTGCGTATCAAACCCGCCAAAGCTAACCATGTAGACACGTGTTTTTAATCCCCCTTTAATTAAGCGTGCCACAATTTTCAATTGATCAGCAAGCGTATTACCTGTTGGGTAAGGTGATTGAACCGTAACTGAATTAGCGGCGTTCTTAATCACAGTAGCATACCCCTGTGTTTGTCGATTGATATTTCTGACATAGGTCAATTCCTTCCCAGCGCGTGTATTGGGGGCATAATCGTTGGTGCCTGCTATCAAATTGTAGAAACTAGTTGGATTTGTAATACTCATTCCCATATTTCTCACAGGCCCTTGCAAGGTCAAAGAAGTAAGTCCTCCAATTTGAATAGCCAATGGATCGGGCATTGCAGCGTTAGGATACCCAATAGGATAATTCGGATACTCATAATCCAAATAACGCCCAGCCCAACCACTGTACACCTGTTGTGTACTGTTAGAAGCACTCATCCATATATCAGTANNGGGATAACCTACCGCTTGCACTACTTTAGCTTTTCCTTCAGCAAACAAACTTTGTAATCCAGTCATGGCAGGATTCAAACCAGTACCAGTTACACCCGCAATTGGCAATACAGCAGTCTCTGGTATTGCAATATTAGAACGAGCATTAAAATAACGCGAATAATCTGCTACAGGAATCACCATATTCAGTCCATCATTTCCTCCAGCAAGCTGTATAATAACTAATACATGATCAGTCAAAGTATTTCCTCGCATCAACGCTTGCACTAATGGAGAACTTTGATCAAATGCTTTGACCGTATAACCGTTGATCAACTCTGGAAGGAGTGCTGCGGCTGGTAAGGTTCCTGCAAGAAATTCACTTCTTTTCATGTCAGATCAACTGGTATTCAGATAGGTTAAATAAATATTGGAACAAAGACTTCAATCGGTTGTTGACAATATTAAAATTGGCTGTAGTAGGATTGCTTTCATATGCCATCCATGCATTTGTCCAATAGTAATCCCATTGTTGCCCAGTAAGCAAAAGTTGAATTTTAATTTGCTCTTTAGAAATATCACTAAGCTGGTTCTGATAAAGCAAGGATAATGCCTCGGTCAGTAACTCATTAGGATTTCCAGGATTACGCAAAGTCCTTGCCCATTCTAAGCAGTTGAATTGCACCCGCACACCGTTTAATAAATAACCCGAACTAATCATGATGTCGGTAAATTGATTTCGCTTAGGCAAGCTATCGGAAGTAATCCATAATTCGTGGAAAGAAGGTTCTTGATAATAAGCAGGAGAACCAGAAACGTTAGGAGGGTCATGAAGATTCAAGCCTAAATTGACCATCCAACTATAAAATGTATTCCACAATCCATAATTCGTTGCCCAATCGCTCACCGGAGCAAATGAAACATTCATTTCGCGCAATGAACCGACCACATGGTCAGCAGGTGATTTAATGAAACATCCCCGATTCATTTTATCAAAGAAATGTTCGCTTTTAAACAAGGCACTTAGCATAGGTTTTATTTCATACCCACTATTTCTAAAAATATCTGCTAAAGGTGCTATTACATTTCTTTCAGTTTCAGCATCTATTTGATAATAGACAAACCAACGATAGACACGTCGCGCAATATATTTTGCAACTTCCTGCTGAGAAAAAATCATGTTCAACAAGTCATCTAACTCAAGCATGCCTGCATTAGTAGTGTTACGACCTGTAATGATTGTATTATTGAAAAAAGTAGAGAAGGTTTTGTTGACTGTGCTATGGCGAGATAAGGTAAAAACCGGCTGGTAAGTAGTCGTGTTAATTGTCCACCCGGTCAGTACTTTCGCAGCTTCTTTAACATCAGTCTCCGTGTATTTGGAATCTGGGCCTTTCCCTAAAGTAAATAGCTCCATTAATTCTCGAGCATAATTTTCATCAGGGGCAGTTACATAGTTGAGATAACCATTCAAATAACGCAACATCGCAACGTCTACAGAAATTGAACGGATGAGACTTTTAAAATTACCTAGTGAGAATTGTCGAATAAGTTGATGCTGCTGGTACATCCAATTACCATTTGCAACGTCAGTAGTACGATTCCCAAAATGATCGGTCCAGAAGAAAATCATTTTTTCTCTAATACTTCGATCCTGGTTGAGCATATTTCCAGTTAGCCACTTCTTATAAGAAGCTCGACGAAGACCTTGAATGGTTCCGTCATTATTGATATCATTCACCCAAGTACTCCCTTGTAAAACTGTAGTATCAACAACGACACCAGTTGTAGTTGGATTCGCATACTCCTTAATAGGGGGAGCGGGAGAAGGAGCTGTAGGATTTAATAGTTCATCCACCGCCTGCTCAAGTGTTTTACCACGGAAATAGAGAAGATCACTCTTTTTAGCGCCAAACATAGTGCGACGAAGCAAGTGCATGATTTCTTCATCACCCCAACTACCTACGTAGGGATTCAACCCAGATTGGGTGCGATAAAAAGTAGAATGAGCATTTACTTTTTCAGTGGCAGGGACTAATTCTCGTATAAAACCTCTGCGGTCCATTGAGTCAAGTTAGAAAAAAACTCAACTCGCAGCAGATTTTCCCTTGAATTTTTTAATAAAATAATGTAATGCTTATAGACGCTCTATAATTCCAGCAATACCCTGTCCTCCACCTACACAGGCTGTAACCATGCCATATTTTTTATTAAGTCGCTGTAAATCATGAAGATTTTGAATGGTTAATTTACATCCGGTGCATCCGAGCGGATGGCCCAGTGCAATCGCGCCCCCATTAATATTTACCTTTTGAGGATCCAATCCAGCCTCTTTGATCACCGCAACAGCTTGTGAAGCAAAGGCTTCATTTAATTCAATGAGATCAATATCCGATAACTGCAGACCCGCCAATTTTAATGCTTTGGGGATGGCTGCAACAGGACCAATTCCCATAATACGCGGATGAACACCTGCAACAGCAGAGGTTACCAGTCTTCCGATTGGTTTCAAATTAAGTTGTTTCATCAAACGCTCACTCATCACTAAAACAAATGCAGCTCCATCAGAAGTCTGTGAAGAATTGCCAGCAGTAATCACTCCTTTTGCGGCAAAAGCTGGTTTTAATTTGGCCAATGCTTCTAGCGAGGTGTCAGCGCGAGGCCCTTCATCTGTATCAACGATGAACGAACGCTTCTGCTTTTTCTTTTTTTCATCTAAATAAACTTCCTCAACAGATATGGGTAGAATTCCAGACTTGAAGAAACCACTTTCTATAGCTCGTATTGCCTTTTGGTGTGAGTGAAAAGAAAATTCATCCTGCGCTTCCCTACTAACCTGGTATTCGGTTGCGACCGCCTCTGCTGTCAGTCCCATGTTGAGGTAATAATCGGGCTCGTCTGAGGCAATTGAATAAGCAGGAGCAGTTTTCCATCCTGCAGCAGGCACCATACTCATACTTTCTACACCACCGGCTACAATACACTCAGCAAATCCTGCTCTGATTTTTGCTGTTGCCATGGCAATAGACTCCAAACCAGATGCACAATATCGATTGATAGTAATACCTGGCACTTCAATACCCAATGAACGAGCAGCGATGATTCTGCCAACCTGTAAGCCTTGTTCCGCCTCCGGAACAGCATTCCCGACAATTACATCATCTACTTGTTTGGGATCGAGCACGGGGACATCTTTCATCAAACCTTTGATCACTTCAATGGCCAGGTCATCGGGGCGCGTAAAACGAAATCCACCCTTTTTTGCTTTGGTAACTGCGGTTCTATAACCGGCTACGATATAGGCTTCTTGCATAGAATAAACGAATAGTTGTTTATGCAACTTTCTAACTTTCAAATTTACGATGCGGTTTCTTCTCCGCAAACACTTTAGCCCGAACCTTTCTTGAATTATATTTGCTCGCGCCATGTATAAACTGATTAGAAAAATTCTTTTCCTGCTCCCTCCCGAAGAGGCCCATCAGTTTTCTCTTTTTCTATTACAGCTCCTTTGCAGCACGCCACTTACAAGAAAACTTTTGCGAAAATTATTTGAACCCACCCATGCACA
>DDPN01000070.1:0-3604 GCA_002342205.1 Chitinophagaceae bacterium UBA2467
ATTCTCCACTCTTCTAGTTCTGCAACTAACGCGACTCCTTCGTTCATTGTTATAGCCAGTGGCTGCGCGCCACCCATTCCACCTAGCCCAGCTGTAACATTTAATGTTCCTTTTAAGGTGCCTCCAAAATGTTTTTGCGCAGCCGCTGCATAGGTTTCATAGGTGCCTTGTACAATTCCTTGCGATCCAATATATATCCAACTTCCAGCTGTCATTTGGCCATACATCATCAATCCCTTTTTCTCCAGCTCATCAAAATGCTGCCAGTTGGCCCAATTAGGAACCAATTGTGAATTACTGATCAATACACGAGGTGCATCCTCATGCGTTTTAAAAATCGCAACAGGTTTTCCGCTTTGTATCAATAGTGACTCATCGCTTTCGAGCACTTCTAGTGCCTTTATGATCAAATCAAGTGCTTCTGGATTACGTGCAGCCTTTCCCCTACCACCATACACAATCAAATCCTCTGGTCGCTCTGCCACTTGAGGATCCAGGTTATTCAGCAACATCCGAAGTGCAGCTTCCTGAACCCAACCTTTACAACGGAGTTTTTCACCAGTAAGTGTTTGGTAGGCTATATTATTTTTTGAAGAAGAAGTTATCATGGTTTGCAAATTAGAAATGCAAAAATACATATCTTGAAACGCAACTACCTAACATGAGTGTACATATCAATGCTTCTGAAGAACAAATAGCTCCTACTGTTTTAATGCCAGGAGATCCATTACGTGCAAAATTTATTGCTGAGAAATATCTTGAAAATCCAATCCTTGTTAGCGAAACCCGAAACGTATTTTTTTACACTGGTCACTACCAAGGAGTTAAATTAACAATTGGCGCCAGCGGTATGGGCTGCCCCTCAATAGGGATCTATTCTTACGAATTATATACACAATACAAGGTAGACACTATCATTCGAATTGGAACTTGTGGCTCCTACACAACAGACCTGAAATTTTATGATATCATCAATGTAGAGAAAGCAGCCAGTGAGTCAACGTATGCAAAGTATGCTTGGGGATTTGATGAAGAAATTCAAGAAAACCAAGGTGGCGTCTTTCAAAAAATTAACGAGGTTGCCCTACAAATGAATCAACCACTGATTAAAGGCACTATTCATTCAACAGATGTATTCTACAGCGCCAACAAGTCGAATCCTGCTATTGTTGATAAGTACGAGTGCCTGGCAGCTGAAATGGAATCATTTGCACTATTTGCCAATGCTCGTCATTTAAATAAAAACGCAGCTTGTCTGTTAACCGTTACCGATATTATCCCATCCAATGAAAGATTGTCCTCCAAAGAAAGAGAAACTGCCTTACTTCCTATGATGCAGTTAGCATTGAAAACCGCTACTCAGTCCAATTAAAGCTCAAAATCAGCATAAGTAGCATTCAATTGAATACCCATTTGATTTGCCTTTTCTCTGCAATTTTCAAGTAATGTGGAGGAACGTATAAGTTGGACTACTTTTTCTATATCCAGCGAAAAAATGCGATCTTCTTTTGCAAAGCTCACATGCTTTCTTACTTCTTGGCAGATAACTTCTAATAAATCAGAACTCTTGAGCGGACGTCTAAACTCAATTGCCTGAGCCGCCAACAGCAATTCTATAGAAAGTATATACTCCAAATTATCTAGTACGGTATTGAATTTTCGAGCGCTTATACTTCCCATAGAAACATGATCTTCTTGTCCTAATGAGGTGGGGATACTATCCGCACTAGCAGGAAAACAAAGTGTTTTATTTTCAGACACCAAGGCAGCTGTAGTATACTGAGCTATCATAAACCCACTATTTAACCCAACATTTTCCATTAACAAAGTGGGCAGTCCCCATTTTCCTTCCAACAAAAGATAAGAGCGCCTGTCACTAATATTTCCGATTTCTGCAGCGGCTACGCAAGCATAATCTAAAGGAAGCGCAAGAGGTTGACCATGAAAATTTCCTCCACTTATTGATTCAGCGTTGGCAATTAATATGGGATTGTCTGTAACAGCATTTAATTCAATCTCCGTTAATTGTTTCAGATGCAACCAAGCATTTCGGCTAGCACCATGTACCTGTGGTATACATCGCAACGAATAGGGGTCTTGTACTCGATCACAGTTTTCATGACTTTTTACAATTTGTGAATCCTTGAGCAATAATCGTAAACGCTGCGCCACCAATTGGTTGCCCGGAAATGGACGAAGGGAGTGTAAACGTTCATCAAAAGGAGCTGGAGAACCCATTAAAGCATCTACGGTGAGCGCCCCAATCATATCTGCATATTCCAACAGCTGGTGGAATCGCATCACACCCTGAATACTATGGGCAAGAATAAATTGAGTGCCATTAATAAGCGCTAATCCTTCTTTAGGGCCCAAAGTCAATGGCTCCAGTTCAGCTTTTTTTAAATACGTCGAAGCATCAATTATTTCTTCACTTCCTTTTTCATTATTTACAGAGACAAACCCCAATCCAATTAGAGGTAAAAATAGATGGGACAAGGGAGCAAGATCACCAGAGGCTCCCACACTACCCTTTTCAGGTACTACCGGAATAACATCATGATCAATAAACCAAAGTATGCGCTGCAAGGTTTCTAATCTAATTCCACTAAAACCTTTAGCCAGTGCATGAGCTTTTGTCACCAGCATTAGTTTAGCAAGTTCTCTGGATATTGGCTTACCAACACCTGCGCTATGACTTTGAAGAATTTTTTGTTGGAGAATACTAGTATCAGCTGCTGAAATTTTCGTTTGCGCAAGAATTCCAAAACCAGTATTTATGCCGTACACTGTTGTGTTTCCTTGCGAAAGTGACAAGGCATTTTTTTCACTTTCCAATACTCTTGCTGCCACCTCGGGTGATAGCACTCCCCTTTTTTTACCTGTGACTAATTGAAGCGCATCCGAAATTCTTAAATCTCCATTACCGTATTGAAAAGTGCTCATCTTAAGCTGTGTTTGTCCGCAAGCTAAAAAAAATTACCTTTGCGACTCGCTATATGCGGCCATAAATGATGGAGATGGCTGCCCTGTGGCGTGAAATATATGGTCCAAAAAAGGTCCGGTAGCTCAGTTGAATAGAGCAACTGCCTTCTAAGCAGTAGGTCATTGGTTTGAATCCAATCCGGATCACAAAGCCCTCAGAGATTTTTGAGGGCTTTTTTTATTAATTAGAAACTATGGATTTATTTTTTTTCCAATCTTCATAAGCAGCCATAAAGTTCATTAGCTCCCTTCGATTATCCAGTGATAATTTTCGCATAATTCGTAGCTTATGAGTTGATAAAGTAGAAGGAGCAATATTTAGACACTGAGAAATCTCTTTCATTCTTTTACCTAAACAGATTTGATCCAACACAATTATTTCTTTTTCGGAGAGTAATTTAAGATGTGTTTCGATTTCAGTGAAAACATGTCCCTCACTGATTACTCCTAGTATAATAGAATTGGGAACATACACCTGATTCGCCAAAATAGTACGAATAGCAATCGATACATTTTCTTTAGTTTCATTTTTTGAAAAACTGGCAGCGATCCCATTGCGATACGCATGTAATATCCTTCTATCTAAATTCTCCGCAATCACTATTACCTTAAGTAAAGGAAA
>DDPN01000070.1:3627-17444 GCA_002342205.1 Chitinophagaceae bacterium UBA2467
GATCCCTCTAAATAATCTAGATCTACCACTAAAAAATGACACGATTGAGTGGATATCGCCTGCAAAATTTCAGCTGGAACTACCGCACAAAATGCAGGCGGCTGTATCAACTGAACTTCTTGCCGGAATAGAGAATTTATTCCCTCAGCAAAAACATATGATTTTATCGCATATATTATTTGCATTACAAAGTCAATAAAATAGGTACTTTACGAATTAAAAATAATTTTAATTAGACTTCAAAAGTGCTTATTAATCAATGAATTAAGATTTAAATATTTCTAAGTTTAAAATTCGGCTATTCGAATATGTAATATAATATTTTATAAGTATATAATCTTATTAATTTAAAAGCAATAGTACGTTGTTCCTGTTACTTTTGCGATTAATATTGAATATGGATGTCAAACTTGAAACTTCCTGGAAACTTGCATTGAAAGATGAATTTAAAAAAGAGTACTTCAGGCAATTAGTTAATCATATAAAAACGGAGCTGGAGCAAGGGAAAGTAATTTTTCCAAAGGGTGGAAATATCTTTAGAGCATTCAATGAAACACCTTTAGCTAAAGTAAAGGTTGTTATTATTGGCCAAGACCCTTATCACGGAGTTGGCCAGGCAAATGGACTTTCTTTTTCAGTCAACAGAGGTATACCCCTTCCTCCCTCGCTACTAAATATCTTCAAAGAACTGAATAGAGATATTGGAATGAATGTACCCGCACATGGAGACCTAACCTATTGGGCCGAGCAAGGAGTATTCTTACTTAATGCATCACTAACCGTTCGAAGTGGAGAACCGATGAGTCACTCTCAAATCGGTTGGTCTCCCTTTACAGATCAAGTAATCAAAACCATTTCGAATAAAAAGGAGAAAATAGTATTTATGTTATGGGGGAAATTTGCCAAAGAGAAAATGAAGTTAATTGATTCCAATAAGCACTATGTTCTTACTGCACCACACCCATCACCCCTCTCCGCTCACCAGGGCTTTTTAGGCTGTGGTCATTTCTCTGCTTGTAATACTTATCTTGTAAAAAATGGAATTGACCCAATAGACTGGCAACTAAATTTTTGATCATGCAATTATTTAAAAGTGTATTTGGAAGACTGTGGGCAATTTGGGCGCTTTCAACATTCACTGCGAGTTTTTTTATTATTTTATTGCCTTCACTTCTAACCTGGTTAATACCTGATCCAAAGGGCCAAGATTTATTTGTAAAAATTGCAAGAATATGGATGCGTTTTTGGTTAACAATCATTGGCTGCAGAATTGTTCTGAAAGGAAAAGAGAATTATAAAAAAGGAGAAGTGTACATTGTGACCTGCAATCATAATTCTCTATTAGACCCTCCTTTATCCTCTCCATTCATACAAGGTCCCAACAAAACCATTGCAAAGTCAGATTTTGACAAAGTCCCTCTATTTAAGTGGTATTATCGAAAAGGAGGATTATTAGTAGACAGAAAAAGTGAAGAAAGTAGAAAAAGAAGCTATGAAGAAATGAAAGAAGTATTAAGAAAGGGGATTCACATGTGCATTTACCCAGAGGGAACAAGAAACAGAACCAACGAACCACTCAAACCTTTTTATAGTGGAGCATTTCGATTAGCAACCGAAACAGGTCATTCAATAATGCCAGCTATACTACTCAACACAAAACAAGTTCTCCCACCAGGAAGATTTTTATATGGTTGGCCTGGAAAAGTTGAGATACACTTTTTACCTCCCGTTTCACCAGTTGGAAAATCAGCAGATACGTTGAAAGCGGAAGTATTTGAAGTGATGAAAACCTACTTTTTAAAACACAGTACTCAGTAGCCAGTAAAAAATCGTGTACGGTTTATTCTCAAGTCTTGTAAAATGCCCGCCTTAGGAGAAACGGTAAAATTAAAGGAGCGTGTAAATCCAATAGGAATCACATTAATCGCCAATTGCCAGCAATGGAGATCCCTATTTACAGAGAAAGTCATGTATTGAATATCCATTTTTTTAACATCAACGCTCGCACTTCCTGAAAATTTCCACTTGGGAGTCAAGTTGAAACTTCCGTTTACATTCATTCCATTAGTAAACTCAGTATCAAATCCACTAAAGTCGGAACGAAGGCGGCTATAAAATGAAAGCGAGTAACTAATATTAACCTGCCAGTCAATATTAAAATCAACAAATTCATTTGGATTTTGCTGCATGTATTCTAAAAGCCGCTGTTGATCAGCTGCCAAAACCGGATCACGAAGGCGATCCTCCATTTGTTTCTTTTTTAGCTCCTCCTTTTTGGGGTCTTTAGGTTTGCTTTGAAAGTTTGTGCCTATCGAGACATTACCAGCGGTAATACGACCTAAACTAAATTTTCCTCCTTGCCAAGCAAGTTTGTTAATCTCATTTCCTTTTGCATCTAACTGATAAGGGTTCAGCGTTGCTCCGGCATTAATATTGATCTTATCAAAAAGAGTAGTACGAACATATAAAGGAATATCTCTTGAAAGCCGCATGGAGTCCCGTAGCAAATCATAGGATGCATTAAAACCGAAGCCTTCTAAAATCATCACTTTTTTAATAGCTGCCTTTCCTGTGTCTTTTTTAGAACGGTACTTCATTTCTAAATTATTGTCTACACCAAATTGAATAGCCCCTGATCTTCTGGATGAAGTGTTATAGAGAACCTGGCCGCCAATTTCATTATAGTAGAGGACTCGGCCAGTTGTGTCAACTTTTGTAGAACGAATACGAGAACTATTTAAATCTGGAGTATATGCAAAAGATAGTTGCGGTCGAATAACATGCCGAATCGCAATGATTTTTGATTTCTTGAACTGATACATTCCATACAAAGCAGTATTCAATCCGAGCGAAAAACTTGCACGTTGATCAATAAAAACTCCTTTCTTTTCTAGCGTATCCACTTTTTTCAATGATTGATTCCATTGGTAACGAGTCAACCGTTGTAGCCATACTTGGTTGTAACTCACACCGGGCGAAACGATCACTTTTCCACCCAAAATTGGAGGAAGTGACAGCGTGATTGGAATTGCATGTGTAGCGCCCCACTGCGCAGTATCAAGCAAGTATTTTAAAAAAGGCTTTATCCCGTTTTTACCATAAGAAAGTGTATCGTAAAAACTAACATTATTATAGAAATTTCCAGTATACCCAATTCCTAGTTTCTCGTACCACTTTGTGGTACCTCCTCCTTCTTTTTGTTGAAAAGGAAAGATTGTATTTACTGTGAAAGCACCATTAGGGAGACTTAAGTTGATCAGCCCTAAATTATTGTTTTGGGAGTGGGTGGCGCTAAGCGATAAATTATAGGGCTTGTTTTTCCAATTCTTTGAAAAATTAATAGAGGAGCCCATAATATTTTGGAAGGGCAAAATTGCATTACCAGGAATACTTTGATTATACTTTGTAGAGCCCGCATTTACATTTGCCGAAAAAGTTACACCCGGCCTAGCACGGCTATCTACTGCATGGCTCCATGAAATATTAAAAACTTTACTGGAAGAAAAATCAGGATCCCCTTTAAAGTTCTGTTTTGAAGATCTGAAATTAAAGGTCAGTCCACCGTTATAACGGTAACGTGTACGGTATGAGGCTCCGATAGAAGTTGCCCACTCACCATAGGAAAACACATCCGCGCCCCACTTGACATCCCAATGATCATTGATGACTTTGTAATACCCTATTTCCTGAATACCGATTCCTCTTCGCTCATCTGTAATGAAGTTAGGGCGCAGCATACCGGAGTGTCTTCCCTGACTTAGCGGATAAAATCCAAATGGCAAATAAATTGGAACAGGAACTCCTTCAAATTCTGGATGAGCAGGACCTGAAACAGCTAGCTTTTGATTAATCACTTTCATTTTACCTGCTACAAAGGCAAAATGTGGCTCATCCAACATACAAGTTGTAAAACGAGCCGAGCGAATAAAAGTGGTATTCGCATTTACCTTTTTTGCTTGCTCACCAATAACCAATATTTCACCCTGTTGTGTGTATGTTTTTTTGGTGACGCCAACCTGAGTTTTAAAGTTGTAGCGAATGGTATCATTCGTCATCTCAGAATCTCCAGTCTTAAAATTGGCTGCATCCAGTGTATTGCCTGTGCTATCAACAGATCGTACAGCAGTAACAATTTGCGTTCGCTGATCCACTTCCACCCGAGGCGCAGTTAATACCATATCTGTGTAGGTAGTTTTAGTTTTACCATAGAGTAAAACTTTTTTATCCTTAACTGTTACAACAGCAGAATCCTCCGCCTCATATTTAAGGGGGGCGTCCAAGGTATCAGCTGAACGTTTAATTTTAAATGTATCTACCCGCTGGACAGTGGAGTCTCTTGATTGAGTACGAACAGGAATTGTATCCTTCTGTTGATATGTTAACAAACTGCGAAATGTACCACTTGCGTTCGCAGCAAAAGGGGTTATACACGCATGGGTATAAATTAAAGCGACAAAACCCATCCGCCAAAAGCAGCATTTTGGCTTAAATTTGTGGAGCATGAACATGTAGCGGGGCAAATGTAACCTTTTATGGTTTTGCCTCTTGCTCCCTGTAACTAACAAAATGTGAATATTACCCTCTCAACAACTATGACTTTACGAATTTTCTGCCTATTTATACTAGCAAGCGCATTTATCACTGTCTCTTCCTTTGTGAAAGATCAATCCCCCGCAATAGGAAGTAAAAAAGTAATCAGCACCGTCATTATAGATCCTGGTCACGGTGGATCGGATTTTGGTGCCAGAGGAAAATACAGTAACGAAAAAGATATCTGCTTAGCCGTTTCTTTAAAACTTGGCGAATTGATTAGCAAAGAGTTTCCCTCCTTACGTGTTTTATATACGAGAACAGAGGACACTTATCCTGAGCTACACGACCGAGCAAAATTTGCTAATGGCAATAAGGGAGACCTTTATTTGTGCATCCACGTGAATGCTGCACGTGGAAAAAGAGTGGGTGAAATTGTAGGATACAAAACTGTTACCTATTACACGGGTAAAGGGGCCAGCAGAAAAAAAAGAACAAAACGAGTGCCGCAATACAGATATACAAATTTGCCAAGCGAAGCAAAAGGTACAGAGACTTACATATGGGGAGCCCACCGAAGTGAGGATAAAGAACTGGCTGTAATTGAAAACGCACCCATGATGCAGGAGGAAAATTTTGAGCAAAACTATGGTAACGTGGACGTAAACGCTCCTGAATTCATTGCGATCTCATTGCTAAAAACAAAACAGTACTTTAAAAGAAGTGCAACACTGGCGGGTTTCATTCAAGATGAATTTGCAAAAGTTGGACGAGTAGATCGTGATGTTAGACAGCGCGCAATTGGTATCTGGGTGTTGCAAGCCACCGCTATGCCAAGTGTGCTGGTAGAAACCGGCTTTATTTCAAACCCTGAGGAAGAAGACTACCTAAATAGCCAACAAGGACAAGAAGAGTTATCGGCTTGTATTGTAAGAGGATTAAAAAACTATCTAGCCTGGCTAGAGCAAAAGCAGCAAACAGGTGGAGTTGAAACAACCTCTGCCACCCTTGCCAAAACAATGTCTTTTCTGGAAACGGTAGAGAATAGACACAAACTGTCTAGCAAATGAAAATTTCTAACGAAACAAAAGTAGGAGCACTGACTGTATTTTCGGTCGCATTGCTTTTTATCGGCTTTAATTTTTTAAAAGGCCGAGACGTATTTAGTAGCACTAAAAAAATCTATGCAGTTTTTACCGACTTAGGAAGTTTGGAAAAATCAAATGAAGTTAAAATCAATGGACTTCCTGTTGGTACCGTATATCAGAAAAAAGAAAAAGACAAAGATGTAAGTGCGATAGTAGTAACGATAACATTGACACGAGATATAAATATTCCCAAAAACTCTGTTGCTTACATTGCATCAAGTTTGGTTGGCTCCTCGTTTATTGTTATTGAAAGAGGAAATGCATCCGAGATGCTGCAAGATGGAGATACCATTTTGACCAGAAAGGAGACTGGACTATTAGGTGACGTAAAAGCGCAGCTAGATCCCACGATTAGTAGCTTCAGAGGAATTCTTGACTCTCTCAAAAAAACCCTTGCAGGTATTAATAACATTTTGGATGGTCCAACTAGGCAGCATTTAAGACAAACCATTGCAAACCTGGATTCCACGAGTTCCGCTCTTCGCTTTTACATGCAAACAGAACAAGGACCTATCCACCAAACATTAACTAACATTGAGGCTGTTTCAGAAAGATTAAAGGCAAGCTCTTCTTCTATTGAAGCGACAGCAGAAAACGCAAAATCTTTTTCAGGACAGTTAGCATCTCTCAACATTCGACAAACAGCAGACTCCCTTGACGCAGTTATAAAGCAGCTCAAAAAACTCACCTCGTCATTGAATGAGGGACAGGGATCGCTTGGCGCTTTATTAAAAGACCGAACTGCATATGATCAACTTAATCAAACCGTATTGAGTGCTGAGATATTATTAGATGATCTTCGCACCCATCCAAAAAGGTATGTCAACTTTTCAATCTTTGGTAAAAAAGAAAAGTCCCCTCCCCTTCAGTCACCCTTGAAGAAAGACTCTACATCCAGGAAGTCCCCATGAGAAGTTTGCTAAAAAGTAAATTAGTTTTTGCTTTGATTCTTGCAGGACTTTACATGCCTGTTTTTGGACAGCAGAGAACCGTCTCTGTTGATAGTATTGCTGCAACACCAGACACTACTAAAATTGAAATAATTGGAGCAGATCGATTGACTCTACTTAAGGTCAACGACACTACCTCATTACAAATACTTGCTGGACATGTTCGCCTCAAACAAGGAAAAGCTTTTTTCTTTTGTGATAGTTGTGTCTTAAATAATAGCGGAAAGATATTTGAAGCCTGGAAAGATGTACAAATCAAAGATGGAGACAGCATTCAGGTCAATGCAAAACATTTACGATACCTGATTGACAAAAAACTAGCCTATTTGGATGGCGGCGTAAAATTAACCGATCAAAAATCGATTTTGACCACACCTGATTTGGAATACAACTTGAACACCGATATTGGATTTTATACCAATGGAGGCCGCGTCGTCAATAAAAAAACAGTATTAACTAGCCGTGAAGGATACTATTATGCTTCCTTAAAAGAAATTTACTTTAAGAAGGACGTCAATTTAAATGACCCGGCTTATAAAATAAAAACAGATTCTCTTTTATATAATACGTCAACGCAAACCAACCGGTTTATCGCTAAAACAATTATCACAGATAGTACTGGAAGACAAATTGAAACCCAGGATGGTTACTACCGTGGAGGAAAAGCAGAATTTGGCATGAGGCCAATCGTAAAGGATGGAGCCACCACAGTAATCGGAGATCGCATTGCCTTTAATGACAGTACAGGAACCTCACAAGCAATTGGAAATGTCATTGTCACTGACACTGCGCAAGGAACAACACTCATCACCAATCAGCTATTTAGAGAAAATAAAGGCAATCGTACACTTGCCACAGGAAAACCTTTATTAATTATCAAACAAGAATCCGATTCACTTTTTTTAACAGCCGATACAATTTTTTCGGCGTCGATCACCCCTGAACCCATTAATCAAAATAGCAAAGACAGTACAAAAGGAGAAAAAAGTAAATCGCTGGTAAAAGGAACAAAAAATGTGGTTCTTAATAAATCAGACAGCACATTGCGATATATAGAGGCTTTTCACCACGTTAAAATTTATTCGGACTCTTTACAAGCTGTTTGCGATAGCCTCTATTATTCGGATAAAGATTCAATATTCAGGCTCCTTTACAGCCCAATTGTATGGTCAAAAGAGAGTCAAATTACAGGGGATACTATTTGGCTATATACGCGAAATAAAAAAGCAGAGAGAATGAAAGTGTACGAGAATAGTATGCTGATCAGCGAATTGGAAAAGGAAATTTATAATCAAATTGGATCCATCCGGATGGAGGCCCTATTTACAGAGGGATCTATAGACTCTGTACGTGCATTTGGGAACGCACAAACAATCTATTATTTACAAGACGAAGACAGTGCCTATACGGGTATAAACGAGTCGAAAAGTGACATCATTGATATCTATTTTAAAGAAAGAGAGCTGAGCCGTATCGTCTTAAGGGGGGCTGTAACCGGGACTGTTTGGCCCATTCAGCAAAAATCTCCTACCGAAATGCGTCTTCCCAAATTCACCTGGGAAGGCCTAAAAAGACCCAAATCCAAACTTGCTCTTTTGGAGTAAAATATTGGTTATTAACACTAAGTGGATACAATTCAGGGGTTAAAAATTTGTAATACAAATAAAATCAATACCTTAATCCCGAAATTTGAACCCGAAAAACCTGCTTGCCATTTAATCGCTTTGCGGGTCTTACGGACTTTATATTTTTTTTAACTTGCAATTATTATAACCAAACATTCAGCCATGAGAAAAATTCTCCAAGTCCTGTTGGCGTTTAGTTTTCTTCTACTAGTAGTTCCAACTGTAGAAGCCCAGGACAGAACAGTCAGCGGTACGATTTTGGCCGATGACACTAAATCTCCCCTAACAGGTGTGACCATTCGTGTCAAAGGCACCCGCAGAATCACCCAGACTGATGCAAACGGAAAGTTCTCTATTCGAGTTAGCACAGGAGAGGTCTTACAAATTTCAAGCGTGGGCTATGAAACAACAGACCTTAAAGTTGGCAACTCAGAAACAATCGGCGTTAGTTTAAAAACCGCTGACAATACTTTAGGTGAAGTGGTTGTAACCGCAATGGATATTAAGAGAAATCCGAGATCCATGGGTTATTCAACACAAACTTTGAAAGGAGAAGAAATCCAGGAAACACAACGTGAGAATTTCATTAATGGACTACAAGGTCGTGTTGCAGGTTTGACACTGGATCCTACCTCTGGTATTGCCGGAGCTTCATCATCCATTGTATTAAGAGGTTTTAATTCCCTTTCTTTAAGTAACCAGCCTCTTTATGTAGTAGATGGTGTTGTAATGGACAACTCGACGATGAACGAAACATCCTCTGGTGGTGCTACTATTGGTTTAGCGTCTGACCGACCTAACCGTTTTAGTGATTATCAAAACAGGATTGCCGATATTAACCCCAGTGATATTGAAAGTATCACGGTACTAAAAGGCCCGGAGGCAACAGCGCTTTACGGAAGTCAGGCAAGCTCTGGTGCAATTATCATCACAACCAGAAAGGCTAAAACAAACAAGTTTGCAATTCAATACGATAACAGCTTCAGATTTCAGGAGGTAACTCGTTTCCCTGAAACATTAGACACCTATGGCCCAGGTACAAATGGTTTAGCAGGAACCAGCTTTAGAAGATTTGGACCTGCTTATGCTCCGGGCACTCAGCTTTTTGACAACGTCGGCAACTTCTTCCGCACAGGTACTGCACAGACTCACAATTTGGGCGCAGACTTTGGCGTTGGCGAATCTAAATTCAGAGTTTCAGGAAGCTACTTTAACCAACAAGGTGTTGTTCCAAACAATGACTTCCTTCGTTATAATTTCAGAATATCTAATACCACAAAATTCTTAAAAGGTAAGGTTGACATCACTCCTTCTTTTGCCTATGTAAAGTCAACTAATAACAAAGTACTTAGAAGTGCTGGTGGTTTCTTATTAAGTTTATTGGTATGGCCACGTACTAACGATATTCGCTCTTTTGAAAATGACCAAACTGGTGACAAATTAGATCTGTTTGATAACACTTCTGCAAACGGCGAATATGACAACCCGCTTTGGAACGTTAACAACAACTTTGGCAAGGACGAAGTAGAAAGAAAAACATATACAGTAGGTGTCAATATCAATCCTTACAAATGGTTAACAATCTCGGGCCGATTTGGATATGACCAATACGATCAGAATGGTTTCATGTTCCTTCACCCCCAATCTTTCTACCTCAGTGCTGCCAATGGTGGTTCTTTAGATAATTATTGGAGAAAGTATTCTGGATACAACCACACGATTACAGCCACCGCTAAAAAAGATCTTGGTAAAGGATCATCTATTCGTGTAATGGGTGGAACCATGTGGCAGGATTATACCACTAAAATGTTTGCTGTATACGGATTGAATATTGTAGACTCAGTAGGTGGACTAAGCAATACAGCTGGTGGAAACGGAAAGATGTACAAAAACGGAAACTTTGTTACAGATAAAGACTTGGCTGTGTTGATGGGTAACTATATGGACTCCAATGTAACTCGTCAAAATACACGTCTTCGTTTGAACAGAAACAAGTTTGGCGAATGGAACTATGTAACGCTTCGTCAATTGGCATTTTTTGGAGAGATTGCTTATAGTTACAAAAACTACTTGTTTGTTAACTATACACACCGTTTTGAGCAAGCTTCTACACTTCCAGTTCAGAACAGAAATTACAATTACCCTGGTATGAGTGTTAGTATGATTGTAAGTGATATGATACCAGAGTTAAAAAGAAATAACCTAATCAGTTATTGGAAACTAAGAGCTTCTAGAGCAAGTACTGCTCGCTTAAATAGCCCCTACTCTACTCAGTCAGTATTTGTAGATAACCAAGCAAGTGGTGGTGGTTACTCCTATGGCTTCTTCAATAACAACGCAGAATTGGAGCCTGAAAAACAAAATACTTTTGAGTTAGGAACTGAGGTAAGATTGTTCAATAGCCGTTTGAGTGTAGACTTTACTTACTACAATACGCTTAACAAAGGACAAATCATCGAAAACTTCCGTCTCAGTTACGGAACAGGATTTGTACTTAATACTCAAAACGCTGGTTCAACCCGTAACAAGGGTATTGAGGTAGTATTAGACTACAATGTCAAAAAATCAGCTAAGTTCAGCTGGGATATGCGTTTCAACTTCAACCGCATGCGCAACAAAGTGGTTGAATTACCAAAGAGTGTTTCAGAATATTACATTGCTGATACCTGGCTATATACCGCTCGTGGTGGTATTACCTTGGGAGGTCCAACAACATCTATCACTGGATCTAAGTATTTAAGAAACAATGCTGGCCAGGTAATGATTAACCCTGCAAATGGTTTACCAATTACAGATGCTACATTCCGTGTGATTGGAGATAGAAATGCAGACTTTACTACAGGCTGGACCAATAATTTCCGTTTTGGAAACTGGAGACTTAGCATGTTGTGGGATTTAAAAGTTGGCGGAGACATTTTCAATGGAACCAACCGTTTCATGACTGTAAATGGATTAAGCAAGTATACTGCTGACCGCTGGACACCAAGAGTGGTTACTGGAGTTCTTCGTGATGGTCTAGAAAACTCAGCTACTCCTACGGTGAACACAATCAGCATTATTCCTGCGCTGAATGATGCTTACTACACATTGCCAGATGAAGAGTTCATTGAAAGAGATGTAAACTTTTTCCGCTTACGAGACATCACGCTCAGCTATACCTTTAAGAAAAACATCATCCGTGGTGTTAAAAATCTGAGTGCTTTTGTAACTGGAAACGATTTGATCTTATTCACAAATTATAGTGGAGCTGACCCTGCAGTGAATGGTAATACTGCTGCTGGTCGTGGTGTGGGAGCCTTTGGATTTGACTATGGAACCCTAGCTGCACCTCTTCAAGTAAACTTTGGAGTGAGAGCATCCTTTTAACCAATGAAAATCTGCAATATGAAAAATAATATTCTTAATAAACTCATTCTTCCAGCTGCTATCTCAGCACTTACATTTAGCAGTTGTACAAAAAAGATTGACGATGCATTTGCTAACCCTAATGCATTAACCAAACAACCCGTCGAGGAGCTATTACCTGGTGTTATTTCTAATATGGCCATTCAACACTCGGCTAACGGTACTTTATATGGTCCTCAAAATGATGGTCTTTATTTTGGACGATTTGTACAGTTCTGGGCAACAAACTCGACTGGTAATCAGTACGACCAAATGGGAGACAATTTCATTAACAAGAGTGATGTCATGGGCAGTGTTTGGGCCATGCATTACTATGGTATGGGTGCTAACATCAGCCGTATCATTGAATGGGGAACTGAAGAAAAGAAATGGGATTATGTTGGTGTCGCTCAAGCCCTTCGTGCTTGGTCATGGATGACCCTGACAGATGTACACGATGATGTAATTCTTCGTGAAGCATTTCGCCCTGAGCAACTTGTCTTCAAATACGATCCCCAACCAGACGTTTACGAAGAAGTTAAACGTCTTTGCCATGCTGCCCTGGCTAATTTGTCAAAAACCGGTGATGGCATGAATCCTGCTAACCTGGCAAGAAGTGACCGTTATGGAAATGGTGGTGATCTTAATCGTTGGAAAAAATTCACGTATGGTGTATTAGCAAGAACATTTCATCGCGTAACCAATAAATCCATCTATCAGCCTGATTCCGTTANNTCTTAATCGTTGGAAAAAATTTACGTATGGTGTATTAGCAAGAACATTTCATCGCGTAACCAATAAATCCATCTATCAGCCTGACTCCGTTATCTACTATGCAAACCTTGCGATGCAGGCAAATAATGAAAATACCAACATTACATGGTCAAATGCTGGAGGAACAGGAACGTATAGCTATTGGTCTCCTTACAGAGGAAATATTGGCGTGCTGCGTCAATCAAAATTCATTGCTGATTTGATGTCTGGCATTAACACCCAGTTCCCAACTAATAGTGTTGACCCCCGCGCTCCTTACATTATTCGTGAAAACCCATTAGGTACTTACAAGGGTATTCGTCCTAATAAAGGAAGTGACCTTCTGACTAACGTAAATGAGCGTCCAGATAATTTTTGGGGTGGCGCATTCGCTATCACAGCTGCACCCGGCAATGACGATGCTTGCCGCTACATCTTTAAGAATGCACCTATATTCCCTATCATGACTGCCGCAGAAATACAATTCATTAAAGCAGAGGCCATGCTTAGAAAGGGAGACCGAGCTGGAGCATTGGTTGCTTACAAAAAGGGAATCGAGTTAAATATTGCTGAATTAAGGGCTAATTACGAAACAAGTGTTCCTGCTGTCCTTCGTATGAATGACACACAAAGAGATGCTTTCCTAAATAACCCAACTGTCGTACCAAGCGCCTCAAACTTGACACTTTCTCATATTATGATGCAAAAGTACATTGCCATGTATGGCTGGGGCGTAACAGAAGTATGGGTGGATATGCGTCGCTATCATTACACTGATTTGGATCCTGTAACAGGTCAGCAGGTGTACAGAGAGTTTGCGCCTCCTACCGGAATTGACTTGTACACAAATAATCTGGGTAAATGGATTTACAGAGTAAGGCCACGTTATAACTCCGAATATTTATATAACGTAGATGAATTAAACCGTCTTGGAGCTTTTGCACCTGATTATATCACCAAAGAGTGCTGGTTCTCTAAACCATAAACTAACTGAAAATAATGAAGCGTATGTATTCAACTAAATTATCTCGGTATGCAGTAATTGCACTAGCAATTACTGCCGGCACCCTTTTGTTGCAATCTTGCCAAAAGTCTTTTGATAAAAAATTAGCTGCTGACTACTACACTGGTAATGGTTCTACCTTACAGGTGTTTGTAGGTACAGTTGGTGCCTCAAGAAACTATGTGTATGTAGATGGAAATCCAGTAAACGGCTCTGCCCTTTCTACTGGTAATTTGTTTCCTGGTACAGGTTTTGGCTTTGCAGTTAAAAGCGGTTTAAGGACTATGATGGTTAGAGATACCCTGTCTACCACTACACAAACTGCTCTTGTTTTTGCCCAAAACTTTGACAATGGAAACAATTACATGGTTTTCACATTTGACACCATCACTTCACCAAAGCAGAAAACAGTAAGAACACCAAT
>DDPN01000095.1:0-3204 GCA_002342205.1 Chitinophagaceae bacterium UBA2467
TCAAGCGGATTGTTTCCAGCTAAAGTGATGTTTGCCAAACGAATTGTACTATCCTCGATATTTAGCATGGTAGAGCGACCAGTTGTTGCATCAATTTCAATTCCACGAGGCCAGCCTAAAATGATACTATTGAAGATAGAGATTCCAGTATTTCTACGAATATGCGCAGCGCCACGGTAAAGTGTATTACCCACATTCGTTAAGGTCGCACGAGGGCCAATAGCAGTAATATTACTGAAAATAGCTTTTGTCTGAGGAGTAGCTGTTGTACCACTCGCATTGTTATCGCTCTCAAATGCTTCTGATCTGGAGATATCTGCAATCAATGAATCACGGAATATGATACCAAACTGAACCTTACCGCTATATCCATTATCCGTATCAAAATCGTCGTCTTGCGTTTTGTAAGCTATTAGGTTTTTGCAATTCACCGAACCACCAAACCACTCAAATGCGTCATCCTTTGCGTAGGTAACCTGAATATTATTAATAGTTGTACCACTACCCACCGCTGCAAGGGTCAAACTGTTAATTTCTTTGTCTGGCTGATATGCATAACCCGCATATTCAATACGAACATAACTTAAAACACCTGAATTATCATCATTTACTGGAGTTGGGGCAATTGCATCACCAGAGCCTGCCAATCCATCACCATTTGCATTATCAATACCACCCTCACACTGGTAAAGTCCTGTTACACCATTGAAGGATGTGTTGATTCCAGCTTTGCCACAAATTACAATACCGCCCCAATCTCCTGATTGAGGGTTTGGAGACAAAGAAGTAAATACGATTGGTGCAGTAGGAGTTCCTTGTGCAATAATCTTAGAGCCACGAGTAATCACAAGTGCAGCAACATCAGAGCCACTGAAAGAACCTTTAATTACTGTTCCTGCTTCAATAGTCATCGTTTTGTTATTGACCATATAAACAAGACCTTTCAGGATATAGGTATTCTGCTTACGCAAAATAGTATCAGCGCTAATCCTTCCTTGTAAGGTAATTGTTTGTCCGGTTGTGGGTGTAGATCCTCCACCTCCGTTTACAACAACAACTTGTATTTCTCCATCGGACTCAATCTTTCTACAGCCAGTGATGGCCAACGAGAAAAGAACTGCAATAAACAAAATCGACTTTTTCATGATATAGGTGTTTGTGTGTTTTTATTTATAATGAAAATTGAAAAGCTAGTTGATAATTCGTTCCAGGCTTACGAGTAAATCGATATGCATCGACACCTTTTTGCAAACGAACATTTTTGTCTACGTTTTGGTAGAAATACTGCGTTGCATTCAATAGGTCAGAGATATTCAATCGTACTTCTGCCTTCTTCTTCAGGATCTTTTTCGTTAACTGAAAATCAAGTAAAGGACGGGGTGCTTCCCAGATATCAGGTGAACCAGCGCCAGAAGTAAGGTCTCCAACCAGGTAAATTCGCTCGCCAATTTGATTGAACAATAAAGTACTACTCAAACCAGCCTTTTCTAAATCATATAGTAGGCCAATATTAATCAGGTAAGGAGATTGACCCTGCATGGGTCGATCAATTTGAAAGCCAGCATCTTTAACTGAGCTTTTAATATATGACGCATTTGCCTGGAAAGTAAAGTTTTTAAGTGCAGTTGAGAAGTCTAACTTTTTACGCATTTCAAACTCAAATCCGTAGGCAGTAGCTTGGTCAGGATTCTGGTAGCTAAAAGTACTAGCACCACCAGAGCCTTCATTAAAGAGTTGCTCGATTGGATTTTTGAAATTCTTGTAAAAAATTCCTGCGGTTAATACTTCTCCTGCCTTAGGATACACTTCATATCGCACATCAAAGTTTGAAACCTTTGTTCTTTTTAAAGACGGATTTCCCTGTACGGAAGCATTCAATTCAAAATCATAGATATTCAAGAAAGACAGCTCTCTAAGCTCAGGTCTAATTACAGTCTGAGAACCTGAGATACGAAGATTCGTTTTAGAATTAACCTTAATCGTAGTATTCAATCCAGGAAGAAAATCCAACACCTTCGTATAAGAATGACGAGGATCCCATGTTTTTACACTACCAACCAGTTGATCAAAATGCTCTGCGCGAACTCCCCATACTAACCTTACTTTATCACTCAGTTGGTTATCAAATTGAACAAAACCTGCATTTAAAATAGTGTTGGCCATGTAACGGAATGTCTTTCCTTTAATGGCATCAAAACCAATTTTGTTATCAAGGCCATTTCCAAAATTTGCGGGAGAAAATACTGTTTCAGCAGGTAACAGGGTTAATGCAGCATTATCGCGGGGCAAGAAATTAGCAAAAAGCTGAGCGTCATACAATCTATCTTTAACCTGGATCATATATCCGGTTTTCAAGGTTTGTTTTTGTCCAAACGCGTTGAAACCGAACGACAAATCTCCACCGGCCGTATAGATGTAATCGCTAAGAGATTGATAAATACGACTACCGCTTTGCTGTGAAAGTGTGTTAGACAAGAGTAAGCGGTAAGGATTTTGAGAACCAGAAGTTTTTACATAAGCAATTCTTCGCTGGTCAGGAATATATCCATCTAGAATATTGAAGGACCCATACCATTTGAATTTGATAGTAGAACTAAAAGAGTGATCGCCATTAAGCTGGGACGTATAAAAGGTATTTTGCTTGAACTGGAGCTCATTTGCTTTCAACTGCTCCGCACGGTTAAAGTCCTCTCCATTTCTCACGGTAACACTAGTGGGCGAATTCAAGCTAAGAATAGACTTAAACGAAATACGGTTCATTGAATTAAGCTGTAAAGACAAGCCCGCTATTGCACCTACATTTATATCCTGTACATATCGGGTATCCTCATAGCTATAGTTAACACTAAATGTATTTCCAGATAAAGAGTTAGAACGATTCAGCAGTTTCAACAAGCGAAAACTTCTGTTGTAAGAGATACCTAATGTGGCACCAAGTGTTTTACCAAAAAGTTTTGTAGATACCCCTCCATTCAATTGGAGAGATAGATTAGGCTGAACGTTTGTGGCAATCGGAGTCCATGCATTTCTTAGTTGTTTTCCGATGGCGGTTTTTTCAGCTGGTGACAATGTATCAAATGCAGCTTTTCTGACGTAAGAAGAAGGTAAAGCACGTGAACCATTATCAAAACCTAACCAGTCTGTTGAACTAGATTGATCTTTATAAAATGTATTGCCAAGCGTTTGAGAGTTAAATCCAGAGCC
>DDPN01000095.1:3338-13293 GCA_002342205.1 Chitinophagaceae bacterium UBA2467
ATCATCGCCTGATTATAACGATCCGCTAAACCACGAATAACGATGAATTTACCTTCTTGAATACTAGCACCTGGAGTACGCTTGAGTACTTCTCCAGTGTTTCTGTCTGGAGATCTGCGAATCGCTTCCGCTGCAATCACAGAAGCAACTGTATTAGTGTTTCGCTGAAATGAAATCATGGAGTTCACTGACTCTCTTCTTGCAGTAGAGGTTCTGGCAGTTACTACAACCGCTTCCTCCGTTTTGGCCTTTACCTCGAGTATAACATTCAATTCATTTTCTATACCAGCCGAAACCTCAACATCAGAAATTGTCTTTGTTGTGTATCCCACTGCACTAAACTCGAGTGAGTATTTTTTTCCAGTAACTAGTGATAAAGAAAAGCGGCCATCTAAGTCGGACATTGTACCAGCCGTAGAACCGCCTATTTTAATTGTAACGCCAGACAATGCTTCATTTTTGTTGTTTGTTACTTTCCCACCCAAACGTAAAGTCTGCGCAAAAACGGTATTACAAAAAAGGTTAACTATTAAAAGGAGACCGAATGCCCTCAAAAACATACACAATGAATTTGACGCAAAGGTGTGCCCGCCATGTTACCAGATCTTAAACCGTATGTTAAGAGATGATTAACACAAGATGAACATAATGTTAAGCGCATGAGTTGGAAATTGCAATAAAGGGTTTCCAAATTATTAACTATAATATTGATTTTCAATATTATAAATCGATTATTAAGTAATTATTAATTCGGGCCTCCCCTCATGAAAACGTTTAAAGGACCGGTAATTTCGCAATTGAGTTAATTACACAACCCTGCAAAAAAGTTACCATGGCTGGACTTAATGACTTTCTGAAAATTTTCATCCCTCAAAACACCGTTTTTTTTGAGCTATTTGAAAAAGTAGCTGATAACCTAGGACAAATGGGTACACAGCTCAAGGCAGTAATTGCAGAGCCTGACTTTGATAAAAGAGCTGCATTAATATCTTCCATTGAAGATCTGGAACATCAAAACGATGATCTAACCCACAGCCTTTTTACCGAATTAGGTAGAAATTTCATCACACCTTTTGACCGCGAGGATATTCACTACCTGGCAACATCCTTAGACGATATTGCAGACTACATTTATGGCTCTGCCAAAAAAGTAAACTTCTATCGTGTCAATACAAACGATATGGGCATGCAAAAGTTTGCGGAGTTAATTGAACAGGGCTGCCAGCAAGTACGCATTGCAGTGAAAGAATTGCGTGATATGAAAAATGTAAAATCAATCACGGACGCCTTGATCAAAATAAATAGTATCGAAAACCAAGCTGACGATATTTTTGATATGAGTATTGAGCGCTTATTCGCAACTGAGCAAGATGCAAAAGAGGTCATCAAAATCAGAGAAATTTATCAGGTCATGGAATTAGCTACCGATAAATGCGAAGATGCAGGGAATGTAATTGAGTCTATCATTATCAAATACGCATAAGGCGCCTGACATGACGACCTTTTTGATTTCAATTATTGTTTTAGCGTTAGCATTCGATTATATCAACGGCTTTCATGACGCTGCTAACTCCATCGCCACTGTAGTATCAACTAAAGTTTTAACTCCTTTTCAGGCAGTGCTTTGGGCTGCTCTTTTTAACTCTGTTGCCTTTTTCATATTCAAAGATCATGGAGTAGCCAATACTGTAGCTAAAACAGTTAATGCCAACGCAGTTGACGGAGGTAATATGATGAATGTGATTTTTGCCGGACTGATTGCAGCTATCATTTGGAACTTATTAACCTGGTGGTTCGGGATACCATCTTCTTCTTCACACACCTTGATAGGTGGATTCGCTGGTGCGGGAATTGCAGCAGCAGGCCTTGATGCTGTAAACACAGCAGTGATAATTAAAACGGTCAGCTTTATTTTTCTTGCGCCGCTCATTGGGATGTTCATGGCATTTATTATGTCACTTTGGTTTTTGAGTTCTTTTGGTAAAGGATGGACTTCGAAAATCTTCTCTGTTATTGTAATTCTATATGTTCTTTACTTTTTACAGTCAAACCTATTATTGGATGCAAAAGAACTTTCCTCGAACACTCACTTTGAAAACTACTATGTACAGGTAATATTCTACTCCAAAAATTTCAAATGGATTTTATTAGCCTTTATTCTTTTAACAATGGCTATTTTTTCTCTTTACCTGAACACACTCAACGCTCATCGCTCTAATATTTGGTTTAAAAGATTGCAACTGGTTTCTTCTGCTGCTTTTAGTATTGGTCATGGTGGAAATGATGCNNATCCAATCTATGGTTCAAAAAATTACAGCTAGTGTCATCTGCCGCCTTCAGTATTGGTCATGGTGGTAATGATGCACAAAAAGTAATGGGAATTATTACTGCTGCCTTGATTGCAGGCGGTCAAATCTCCACCTTTGAAGAAATGCCAAACTGGGTGCCCATCGCTTGTTATGCGGCCATTGGATTAGGAACGATGAGTGGCGGCTGGAAGATTGTAAAAACAATGGGTACCCGCATTACCAAAGTGACTCCGTTTGAAGGAGTGGCTGCAGAAACTGCTGGTGCCCTGACGCTCTTTTTAACAGAAGCCCTTAAAATACCCGTGAGCACAACGCATACAATTACAGGTGCAATCATGGGCGTAGGTGCCACCAAGCGACTTTCAGCTGTTCGCTGGGGAGTTACCATCAATTTGATCTGGGCCTGGATCCTAACCATTCCTATCAGCGCCTTACTGGCTGGATTTGTTTACTGGATCATGCGATTCTTTTAATCTTTTCTTGCACTCCACACAAGAAATACAGATTTTTGCCCGGTAACTGATCCTATGGCAAAAATCATCGTAACAGGTGGCTGCGGCTACATTGGCTCGCACACCATTGTTGACCTTCTTGAACATGGATACGAAGTAATTTGTATCGATAACAACTCTCGATCACACGCAACAGTGCTCAATGCGGTTGAAAAAATTACCGGCAAAACTGTAAAACATTACAAAATCGATCTGTGCAACTATGAAGATACCTGCGCAGTTTTTGAAGAGCACACAGATATCAGCGGTGTCATTCATTTTGCAGCATACAAAGCAGTGGGTGAATCGGTTGAGCAACCTCTTTTATATTTTGAAAATAACCTGATCTCACTGATCAACTTATTAAAATGCGTGGACGAATTTGGCGTCTCGCATTTTGTTTTCTCTTCTTCTTGTACCGTATATGGCAATCCAGATAGCATTCCTGTAACCGAGGACACGCCTATCAAAAAAGCAGAGTCACCCTATGGCTCCACCAAGCAGATTAGTGAACAGATCATCGAAGACTATGCAAAAAATTCTGCTGCCGAACATATTTTATTGCGCTACTTTAATCCAGCTGGTGCACACCCCAGTGCCTTAATGGGCGAACTTCCGCTGGGAAAACCACAGAACTTGGTTCCTGCCATTACCCAAACGGCAATTGGGAAGCTGGAAAAGTTATGGGTACATGGAAATGACTACCCGACCCGTGATGGCTCTTGCATTCGGGATTATATCCATGTATGCGACCTAGCCCATGCTCATACCCTGGCATTAAGATACCTGGAGCAAGAAAAAAATGAAAAGTCCTGCGAAATTTTTAATCTGGGGACTGGAAACGGAAATACTGTCTTGGAAGCTATCCATGCCTTTGAAAAAACGAGCGGTGTTGCGCTCAACTATGCAATCGGACCACGCCGCTCCGGAGACGTCATTGCTATTTATGCCAACAATGACCGGGCCCAAAAAGTGCTGGGCTGGCAGGCTAAATACTCGCTGGAAGATATAATGTCTACAGCCTGGAAATGGGAACAAGAATTAAAAGCCGGACAGACGGTTTTCAATTGATAACTCCAACTTGAACTCCTACTTTTGTGACCATGTTAAAAGCAATTCAATCCACCGGAAATAAAGATACGCGTAGCGGCTTTGGAGATGGTATCGTAGAAGCAGCACGTAAAAATCCTAACATCATTGCCCTTACCGCAGATCTGGCAGGTTCTTTGAAACTGAATCAGTTCATGAAAGAATTTCCTGATCGTTTTATTCAATGCGGAATTGCAGAGGCCAATATGATTGGCGTAGCCGCGGGACTCACGATCGGAGGTAAAATTCCATTCACTACCACCTTTGCAA
This sequence comes from Chitinophagaceae bacterium UBA2467, assembly GCA_002342205.1. Taxonomy (GTDB): domain Bacteria; phylum Bacteroidota; class Bacteroidia; order Chitinophagales; family Chitinophagaceae; genus JJ008. The sequence continues at coordinate 7,498 of DDPN01000095.1, forward strand.
ACTTTTCTACAGGAAGAGTATATGATCAAATTCGTCAGAGTGTGGCCTACAGTGAAAAGAATGTAAAGATCTGTGCCTCACATGCAGGACTTACATTGGGAGAAGATGGTGCTACTCACCAAATATTGGAAGATATCGGGCTGATGAAAATGCTTCCAGGTATGACAGTAGTCGTCCCCTGTGATTATGCACAAACCAAAGCAGCAACCGAAGCGATTGCACTTTACCAAGGACCGGTCTATTTACGATTTGGTCGTCCATCCTGGCCTATTTTCACATCCACACTTCCCTTTGAAATAGGAAAGGCGCAGCATTTTTCACAAGGAACAGATATCAGCATTTTTGCCTGTGGCCATATGGTTTGGAATGCAATCCAAGCTGGCATTCAACTAGAAGAAAAAGGAATCAGTGTTGAAGTAATCAATATTCATACAATCAAACCATTGGATGAAGCGGCGGTGATTGCTTCTCTCCAAAAAACGCGTTGTGCGGTTACAGCCGAAGAGCACAATATTATTGGAGGACTGGGCGACTCCATTGCGCAAGTGGCTGCTAAACATTGTCCAGTACCTATTGAATACGTAGGAACAAAAGATACATTTGGAGAAAGTGGAACACCCGCACAACTCTTGAAAAAATATGGCCTGGATGTTCCCGATATTGTGGCTGCAGCAGAAAAAGCGATTCAGCGCAAGGGTTAAACTCCATCGTATCTTCAAGGTCTAACCGTTAACCGGTACATGACCCACCACTCTGACCAAGAAATTCTTTATCGCTTTCGTCAGCCTGACACCAAAGAAGCTGCTTTTACTGCATTGGTAGAAAAATACCAGCAACGCATCTATTGGCATGCACGTAGAATGGTAGTATCGCATGAAGATGCCAATGATGTTGTTCAAAATATTTTTATACGTGTATGGAACGGGCTGGAGAAATTCAGAGAAGATAGTCAGCTATATACCTGGATGTACCGAATTGCGACGAATGAATGTTTGAGTTTTTTAGACCAACAAAAAAGAAAGCCAAAAGCACATTCAATAGAGCAAGAAGAAGGACTTGCAGAACGGGTTAAAGGAGACGATCATTTTGATGCCCAAAAGCTAGAGTGGAAGCTGCAAATTGCCATTCAGCAGTTACCTGAAAAACAACGTCTTGTTTTTACCCTTCGCTATTATGATGAAATGCCCTATGAACAAATGAGTAAAGTGTTGGGAACCAGCGAAGGAGCTTTAAAAGCCAGCTATCATCATGCCGCAAAAAAAATTGAAGACTATTTACTGAATCATTAAACCGCCTATTTTTTAATTTGTCTTAAACAAGAACATGAACGAAAAAGAATCGATACAGAATGAACTAAAAGAGATTGCACCAGGCCTTAAATCTGGTATTACTACTCCTTATCAGGTACCTACTAATTATTTTGAAAACCTGTCTGCAAACGTATTACAACAAATCCATCGTCAATCTGTAAAAAACCCAGCCTCATTATTTAATCTCAAAAAGAATAGTTGGTTAACAGTTGCCGCAGCGGCATCCGTTTGTGGGATTTTATTTGCAAGTCTCTATTTTTTTACTGCCCGCCAACAAAATGAAAGTGCAGCGGACACCACTAAATGGGTGAAAAAAGAAATCACCAATTTCAGCGAAGAAAGTCTATCTGAATTTGTTCAATCACATGCGCCGATTCAAACTACCACTCCAAGTGTTGCTGCAGTAGACAATAAAGAAATTGCGCAACTAGTAAAAGATATTCCCACAGAAGAGTTAAGTACATTTTTAAACGAAATCCCTACTAATACACCATGAGATATTTTATTACCCTCACCTTTTTTTGCTGGGGACTTTTGCAAACCACATTAGCACAGCCCCCACTGGGTGACCGAATTCCTGAAAAAATGAATCTGTTCATTCAAAAGAGAATGCGAATGACAGAAAAAGAACGAGAGGCTTTTGGTCCCGTATTTGCAAAATATCAAAAAGAATTTCAACAAACGCTTCGGAAAAACAGAGAAGACCGTTTACTGAGTCGCCAACAAATCATTGAACTACAAATCAGATATCGAAAAGAATTTGCCCCTATAGTCGGAGAAGGTCGTGTTTTACAGATCTATGACTTACAAGAGGACTTCATTCATATTCTACGGGACATTCAAGAAGAACGAATGAGAAAAAGAAAAGGCCCAGGAAGAATGGGGCCGCCCCCACCACCGAGAGACTTTTAATTGTTGGATGAAAAAGAGAAAGTTGGGTGCTTTACATCATGATAGAAAAGAAAGGTCCAATTCTCTTCCTCTCCTTTTTTCCACCACTCTTGTCGCAACGCCATTGCGCGCTTACCATCAAAATCATACTTGGCTACAAAGCGATGACGCATTTGTTGTAACTGAGGTGCTTCGTCACCACCATAAAATAAAATAGACGCTTCCTCTCGAATCCAAAAGGCCTGATGATACCGGGAATGACCACCTGTCAACTGACATTCAATGTATCCATCAATAAATGATGAACCCGATAGAATTTTAGTTTTAGGATAGGAAGAAAGCCATGAAACAAGGGGGGCCGTATAAGATGTGCCAATATGAGAGTACGCATGCTCTAATTCTGCGGCTTGCACATAATAGGTAGCATTTGGAAAGGCGGGATTCAAACCCTGCTCCGTTTTCAAAACAATTCCTCCTATATGATCCTTGTGCAAATGAGAAAGGAGTACTTTGGTAATTTGATCTGGTAATATCCCCGCTGCTTGTAAGTTTGAATGAAGTTGCAAGGTTCCATTGATTGAAAATCCCAAACCAGCATCTATTAAAATAATATCCTTAGTGGTGATCACCACAAATGGCTGTATCTCTACCAACAAACTTCCTGCCGGGCGATCTTGAATCTTATCAACACTAGCATCAAAAGGAACAAATTGCTTGGAATGATCAACTGTAAACCAACCTTCGGACAGGGGAATTATTTTCATAAAGCAAAGGTACAATCACCGAAGCACCATTTGACGATCGGCATCCAGCCGAACTAAAATGGCCAGTAAGATAGTAAACGTTAAAAGAGCAGTGCCCCCATAACTGATAAAAGGAAGTGGAATACCAATAACCGGCGCCAACCCAATAGTCATAGAGATATTTACCGCAATATGAAAAAAGAAAACAGATAAAACGCCATAGGCATACACACGACTAAACGTGCTTCGCTGACGTTCAGCAATATTGATGATCTTTAGGAGCAGAGTCAAATAAAGCCCCAGCAAAATCATACTTCCTAAAAACCCAAATCCTTCTCCTACGGTACAAAAAATAAAATCGGTACGCTGCTCCGGAACAAAATCATATCGCGTTTGCGTGGCACTAAAAATTCCTTTGCCAAAAAATCCACCGCTACCAATTGCGATTTTAGATTGTCGAACATTATAACTACTTCCGCTTTCTTTTTTCTTTTTTGAATCTTCTTCAGGAAGTGATACATAATTGGGGTCATAGGGATTGTCTTTCCCAAAGAGATTATAGATCCGTTCCACCTGGTGTTTCTGAAGTACTTTTTCAAAAATGAGCGGTACAGCAAATCGTTGAATTCCCACCGCGATCGCCCAAATCAATAAGATACTAGTTAGTATCTGTTTACGACGTTTAATTTGACGACGAAGCACATAGATCAATAAGACAGCAAGGACAGATAAGACAATTGCCAATGTATTCGGTGCAATCAAAATACTAGCAATAATAAGTATGGCCAATGCAAATCCAATGGTAGGAATAATAGAGGGAAGTCCCTCACGATACATCATCAGAAAAAAAGAAAAGTAAACTAAGGCTAATCCGGTCTCTCTTTGTAAAATCGCCATTCCTGCAGGAATCAAAACTAGTAATGCAGCTGAAAATTGACTACCCGGTCTATTAAAATTTGTTTCAGGCCGTGAGAAATACTTGGCAAGCGCCAGCGCAACAAATATTTTACAAAACTCAGCCGGCTGAAAATTAAAAGCGCCAATCCGGATAATTGATTCTGTTCCTTTAATACGAGAGTGAAACGGGAAAACCAACAAAAGCAAAAGGATTCCCGTTACATACCAAAAATTTGAAGTAGCAGGAAAAAATTTACTGTCAGTTAACAAAATAAAGAAGCCAACAATCAATGCAATTCCCCAGAAGTAAAACTGCTTACTGTAATCTGTTTTAAAGGATACAAAACTCTGTAAAACAGGGTCGCCCTCCTGATAGGTTGCTGCAAAAATAGCAGAGAGGCCAATCAACACTAAAGCCAGATAAATCCAAACTAAACTCCAGTCAATCCCCTTCGATATAGTGGAAGAATTTCTCATGCAGTATAGCTATGCAGATTTTCAAAATTAGACTTAGGTAATAATGCAGCCGATAATATACTCATCCAAACAGGTAAGTTATGGTTCGTTTTATTGTTATGAGGATGAGGTAATGAATAATCAGGAACATTGATTTGAGAAAAACGATCAATATAAGAACTGTCTTTAGTGACTTGGAACCATTTGAAAGCTCGAATAGAGTCTTCTTTATATTGTAAGCGTTTAAAATAGGAAGGCATCAGATTGGTACCCGCTATGCGCGCTGAATCAAGTTTGCTCTTAGCCGTTAACGTATCCAACAAATATTTTTCTAGCAGAATCCGTGCAATTGGAGCTGCCCAGGTTGCTCCAAACCCAGCGTTTTGAACAAACACAGCAATAGCAATGCGAGGATTTTCTTTTGGCGCAAAACAAACGAACATGGAATTATTAGGAAGCTTTACGCGTTGACGATCTAATATTGTGTAGTTTTCTGCTGTTCCAGTTTTTGCACATACTTCCACCCCTTGAATCTGTGCTCCCTGTGCTGTACCCACTTTCACCACATCACTCATTCCTTCAATCACTTCATTGAACACCACATCTGGAATATTCGTCAACACATCGTGTCTCTCCGAAAACCGACCTAATTTTTCTTGATCCCTTTCTGTTTCACCCTCAATCTCTTTCACAAAATGAGGCGTATAATAATATCCTTTATTTGCAATAACACACATAGCATTCGCCATTTGAAGAGGTGTTGTTTGCATTTTATCTTGGCCAATCCCTAATGTTAAGTTGGTACAAGAATTCCAGTGCCCAGCATTTTCTCGATTATAAACAACCGTATCCGGAATTCCACCCGTGTTTTCATTTGGCAAATCAACTCCTAACCGAACGCCTAAGCCAAATGCATTCATATATTCCTTCCAATGCAAGTAACCTTCATATACATTTTTATATCGAGGGTTATCGACTGTCAACCGATAAATATGTGCAAAATAGGCGTTACAAGAATTAGCAATGGCAAGACGAACATTAGCAGCATGGCCGCCCCCTTTATGTGTGCATTCCGGCTTACCATGACCACATAAAGTATAACGTCCACCACAAGGATAACCCCAAGAGGAAGTAATTACTTTTTCATTTAAAGCAATCAATGCACCCAAAGGTTTGTACGTGGATCCGGGTTCGTAGCGTCCGGCTATAGCACGATTCAACATAGGACCCGAAACATCCAGCTGCATTCGACTGAAGTTTTTACTTCCCTCTGAACCTGACAAATCATTTGGATTGTAATTAGGTCCTGAAACCATTGTCAAGATTCCTCCAGTCTTAGGATCGATGGCAACAACACCTCCTACTTTGTTACTCATTAACACTTCGGCCAACTGTTGTAATTCAATATCAATATGGGTACGCAAACTTCGTCCTGCAATGGCTGCTGTATCATATTCGCCATTTTCATATTGACCAACAATTCGGTTTTTATTGTCTTT
>DDPN01000095.1:13355-17299 GCA_002342205.1 Chitinophagaceae bacterium UBA2467
CCCGTTTTTCCGATGTAATCGCCCTGTCTATAAAAATTATTAGAGCGCTCAATATCTCTTTTATCCGCCTCACGGATATATCCCAGTATATGCGCAGCTGCATTATAGGGATAGGTACGCAAGGGACGCTCAACCAGATTAAATCCGGGAAAGCGCCAACTGTTTTCTTCAAAGCGAGCTTGCAACTCTTTAGTCAACATTGCTTTGAAGATAGAAGGACGAACACTGGTATTTTTAACAATCGCCTCAACAATTCGCTTACGATATTCACTGGTATCCATGTTAAGTAAGCGACAAAACGCAACCGTATCAATTCCTTTCGCCTCCGCAGGTGTAACCATCAAGTCGAAGATGATTGTGTTATTCAAGATGGCCCGCCCCTTACGATCGTAAATAATTCCGCGCTCCGGATAAATCACTTTTGCATAGACCGCGTTATCCATAGCCAATTGCTTATAACGACGATCAATTAATTGCAGATAAAACAGCTGTAGACCAATCACCACAAAAGCCACTAAAATGATGATGCGGATTGTATTACTGCGCGACTGATTGTATACTGCCATAAAAGTTACTCAACTAGCTTCCTACGTTTGTTCGATATCGCATTTGCCGTGGGAACAATAATTCAATTGGTATGATCAATAATAATGAAATAGCAGTGGATGCAAAAGTCTTAATCAGAAAATCTCCAAATGATCCAAAACTAAGCCACTCCAAAAACACCAGCCAGGTATGATAGGAAAATGTCAGCAGTGTTATATAGATTACATAGGGCGCCCACAATAATGACTGCGGAGAAGGCTCACGGTAGTTAAACTCAGTACTATCGCGTGGCGTCAACACAGTAATTAAAAAAGGTCTGATAAATGCCAGTACCAAACAGGCAGAGGCATGTAGGCCCGGTGATTGTAAAAAATAATCCACGATAAGCCCGGTAAAGAAGGCAATCCACAATAATAAGCGTGGACGAATTGAAAAAGGCAACCAAAGCAAAAAAATAAAATAGAGCGAAGGCGAAATGAAACGATGTAAGTGAGGAATACTATGCAAAACGTATACCTCTATAAAAAGGAATAGCAGTAATCGCACAATATTTCTAATTACTTCTCTCATCTAGGATTTCGTTTTGGATCCTCAATACGCTTTCTGGTATCCTCATCCAATTTAGACTGCTCAGTATATTGTAAGTTCTCCACTACAAATACATGTTGCAAATTATTAAAGCGAGCGCTGGGGCGAACTTTTAATACATAGAAATTTGTACTGTTATCGCTCACAATTCCCGACACCACGCCAACCGGATAACCAGGAGGAAAATTGAATGAGTAGCGGCTGGAAACAACCACATCTCCCACTTTAACAGGCACACTTTTAGGAAGTCCTTTTAGTAGCAATACACTTGGATCCGCCCCATCCCACTCCAACGTTCCAAAATCGCCCGTCTTTTTTAAAGCCACATTCACTTTTTGACGCACATGCAATAAACTCATCACTTGTGAAAAATGTGGACTGACACTCACAACAATTCCTACTGCGCTTCCATCAGCATTTAAAACAGACATATTTTCTGTAATTCCCTCTACTGATCCCCGATCGAGTTGTATATAATTTTTTTCTCCACTAGTAGAATTATAAATCACTGAGGCAGGTCTAAAATAATATCTACGAGTTTGACGCGTAGAATCTTGTAATAAGGTATCAACCACCAGTCGCTTAGTTGTGTCGGGTTGCACATATTGTTGTGCCAACAAATTCAATAACGAGTCATTGACTCGATGTAATCGTTTATTCTCTTCACCAAGCACAAAGAAATTCTCAACCTTCTTGTATCGGGTATTTATCTGACCCGTCAACTCGTTAGCCCATTGCAAAAATTGAGCCTGATGAAATTTATTATAGCTATACAGAAACCAAAGCGATAGAATCTGTAATAACAGAAAAGTAAAAAAAGTCAGATAGCGACGAATAAATAGGATGACGTTACGCAACGTAGTTCCGTTTTAATTTCATCCGTTAACGCATCACGAATGGATAGCGATCATAATTTTTTAATGCAATGCCTGTTCCGCGTACAACACTCTTTAATGGGTCATCCGCAACGTGCACAGGAAGTTTAATCTTGGCACTCAGTCTACGATCCAATCCGCGTAGTAAGGCACCTCCACCCGTAATGTAGAGACCGCGACGATAAATATCGGCAGCCAACTCAGGTGGTGTTTGCTCCAGGGCTTTCAAAATTGCTTCTTCAATTTTAAAGATACTCTTATCAAGCGCCTCGGCAATTTCCTGATAACTCACCATGATCTGTTTTGGAATACCTGTTACCAGATCTCGTCCGTTTACTGGAAAATCATCTGGAGGATTATCGATATCCTTCATAGCAGCACCCACCTGAATTTTGATTTGTTCTGCAGTGCGCTCACCAATCAATAATGAATGATAACGACGAAGTGCTTCCATGATATCAGCAGTAAATTCATCACCTGCCACACGTATAGATTGATCACAAACAATTCCTGCTAGTGCAATTACAGTGATGCCTGTTGTTCCGCCTCCGATATCAATGATCATGTTACCCACTGGTTCTTCCACATCAATACCAATACCTAATGCGGCAGCCATTGGTTCGTGAATCAAATACACTTCTTTAGCACCCGCTTGTTCTGCACTGTCACGCACGGCACGCTTTTCAACTTCAGTGATAGAAGAAGGAATACAAATCATCATTCTCCAACTTGGAGGTAATAATGGACGCTTTGGATAAACCAATTTGATCAACTCGCGTATCATTAACTCTGCCGCATTAAAATCTGCGATTACTCCATCACGCAGTGGACGTACGGTGCGAATGCTCTCATGTGTTTTTTCATGCATCATGAGCGCTTTCTTTCCAACAGCTAAAACTTCTTTCGGATTATTTCGATTCAGCGCTACAATACTCGGTTCATTCACCACTACCTCGTCGTTGTGAATGATCAACGTATTTGCAGTACCCAGGTCAATAGCAATTTCTTGTGTAAACCAATTGAAAATTCCCATGTTCAATATCACTTTATAGTGGAACAAAGGTGCGGGAAATTGAGAACTTCTCAAAGGGATTCATAAATCCGAAAGCCTACTTTTTCTCAGCTAAATTCAAAACCGATGTCGCGACGGAAATACTTGCCCTCAAACTGTATTTTTTCTTGAATGGACCTCGCATGCTTGGCCGCCTCCGCAACAGAATTTCCAAATGCGGTCACACAAAGCACACGGCCACCGCTGGTCACCGTTGCCCCATCACGAAGTTGTGTTCCCATATGAAAAATGGAGACATCCGTACCTGTCGCAGCCTCCAAACCAGCTATGGTAAATCCTTTTTTATAATCCTCAGGATACCCCCCACTCACCGCAACAATTGTGCAGGCAGTACGCGGATCAGTCTCTACCTTCATTTCCGACAGTTGACCCGTAGCGGCTGCTTTTAGCAAGGCAACCAGGTCTGTTTTGAGACGGGGCATAACCACTTCCGTTTCAGGATCACCCATTCGGCAATTGTACTCTATCACAAAAGGCTCTCCCTTCACAATCATAAAGCCGATAAACACAAACCCACAGTAGTCAATTCCCTCTTTAGCGAGCCCCTGTATCGTAGGTTCCACCACCCGCGTTCTAATTTTATCCCACAAAAGCGAGTCCACAAAAGGAACGGGACTCACCGCACCCATTCCACCGGTATTCAAACCTGTATCGCCTTCTCCAATTCGCTTATAATCTTTGGCCTCTGGTAGCAACACATAACTTTTTCCATCAGTCAATACAAAAACTGAAATCTCTATTCCTTGTAAAAATTCTTCTACAACCACTTTTTTTCCGGCATCTCCAAATTTGGACGCTTGGATCATTTCAGTAAATCCCTGAATGGCCTCCTCATGCGATTGACAGATCAAAACACCTTTTCC
>DDPN01000100.1:0-3602 GCA_002342205.1 Chitinophagaceae bacterium UBA2467
GGCGGGATAAGATGGAGGATTCAATAACGATATCTTACAGGTATCTCAACCAGCCTATTTCTTTTTTATTGGACTCCACCGTTGACGATTTTACAAAACGTTTTCCACTAAAATCAACTACGCTCAATTTAGGTAATTTGGGAGGAGCAACTCGATCACTGCTTTTCGCACCTACGATGTTACCTGGTTTTGATGCAGGCTTCCATGCTTACGATAGTTATAAATGGACGATTGACGAGATTCCCTTTTTTCAAACAACGCGTCCTTACACAGAGCTTCAATATTCGTTGGGGTCCAGAGTGGAGCAAATTATTGGGTTGCAGCATACACAAAATATTAACCCACGATGGAATTTTTTCTTTCACTATCGTATGATTAATTCTCCAGGCATTTTTCAACACCAGCGAAGTAATCATAACAATTTTGCATTCTCTTCTCGTTACCAATCCCAAAATCTTCGCTATCACAGTTGGGTAGTCTCACTTTCTAATAAGTTACAAGCTGAAGAAAATGGCGGTATAGTCGATACGACTCAAATATTAGATGATCCTATTTTTCAAGACCGGTTTAATATTCCTGTGTATTTGGGCGGCGCTGATAACTTTAGCTCAAATTTTTTCAGCACCAAAATAAAAACGGGTACACAAATTCGTCATTCCGTTTTCTTGTGGCGTAATCAATATGACTTGGGACGAAAAGATTCTCTTGTGACAGATTCTACTGTGATTCCTCTTTTCTTTCCACGGGTTCGATTAGAACATCAGTTACGGTTTGATAGGGAGCAGTATGCTTTTATTGATAAAATTCCAAGTATCGATTATTATAAAACAGTTTATGACCGCCTTATCGGTGCAAGAGATACAATTGATTTACGGGACAAGTGGCGTCGTTTTACCAATGAGTTTTCTATTTATCAATTTCCAGATGCAAAAAATCTGAAGCAGTACATTAAAGCCGGTGTAGCATTGGAAATTATAAATGGTACAGCTGCTACCACGTCTCGTTCCTTTTTTAATTCCAGGGGACAGTTTGCGTACCGTAATATCACCAAGAATAAAAAATGGGATCTTTCGCTGGATGGATTATTATACCTAGCTGGGTTTAATGCAGGTGATTACTTAGCCGCTGCGCGATTACAGCGGTCATTTGGAAAAAAGAATAATAGTATTACACTCAGTGGAAGCAATGTAAATAGAACACCATCTTTTGTGTTTGATAAAAGAAGTAGTTTTTATTTGAGTACGAGAAGTCTTGACTTGAAAAAGGAGAACAATACCTTGTTTGGCGCTTCTTTGGAATTACCCTCTTGGGGTACAACGTTGACGGGCTCTTATTATTTACTTACTAATTACACCTATCTCACAAATTTCTATGAACCCCAGCAAGAGAGTTCATTGTTTACAATGGTGCAATTAGCGGCATTAAAGACTTTTTCTCTTGGAAAAAAATGGAAGTGGCATACGGAGTTCTATTGGCAACAACGCATTGGCGCTGCTCAGGTAAACACCATTCCTTTTTATCTGCGAAACAGAATTGCGTATGAGGGTAATCTGGGTTTTAAAAATTTGAATTTGGCAACTGGTTTAGAAATACGTTACAGGCCACCTTACAAGGCAGATAATTACTCCCCTGTGTTAGGGCAGTTCTTTTTTCAGGATAGCGTGACCATTAAGAACCCGCTTCCAGATATTTCTTTTTATGCCAATTTCCGTATACGCCCCTTCACCGCTTTTATTCGCTTTGACAACCTAAATACTGCCCGGAATTTAGATGGGTTTGGATTTACCCATAACAACCTAGTGGCTCCTGGTTATGCCCTAAATGGTCTCCACTTGCGTATTGGCATCTTTTGGCGCTTTGTTAACTAAGGGAGTCTTTTTTTGCTATAATTTTACACCCGATGAAGAAACTAGTTATTACCCTAGTAGCCCTAGTGTATTTTTTTGCTGTCACCGGATGGCAAATTAATATCCATTATTGTATGGGCCGGGTAGACAGTGTTTCACTTCTTACTTCTCATACAGATAGTTGCGATACCTGCGGCATGGCAAGAACAGAAAATAATGGATGCTGCCATGATGAAAATCAGTTTGTACGTCTGACGCAAGATCAAAAGTTACCCGTTTCGCTCCATTATCAGCTGATTCCTCCTGTAGCAGAACTTGCGGCTATAATTCCTCCAACGATTGTATCTCCAATTTTAGCAAGAAATTCTTCTGCAACGTGGGCAGGAATGGATCCCCCTGTTGCAAAAACTCCAGTATTTATTCTTAATCGGGTTTTTCGAATTTAGTTTTCACAGTTTTCTTATTGTGTAACCGTACTGTTGGTTTATTTCTTCTTTTTTTATTTATCAAACTCATAAATCATGAAAACGATTAAATTTTTAATGGCTACTGCCTTGTTCCTTCTCTCTTTTAATTTAGTAAATGCTCAATCAGTTACAGAAGTATTTGCAGTTTCTGGTAATTGCGGAATGTGTAAAAGCAGAATTGAAGCTGCCGCAAAAGAAGCGGGTGCAACTGCTGCGGCTTGGGACACAGATTCTAAAAAACTGAAAGTTAGTTTTGATGCAAATGCCACTTCACTTTCTAAGATTCAGGAGAAGGTAGCAAGTGTTGGACATGACAATGCAGGGTTTAAGGCTTCCGATGAGGTGTATAATAAATTACATGGCTGTTGCAAGTACGATCGTACTTCTGCTGAGCAAACCATGACGGCGACATCCTGCTGCAAGGATGGTAAATGTAAGGATGGCTCTTGTAAAAACACAAGCAAGGACTGTTGTCAAAATGGTACTTGTGATAAAAAAGGCAAAAAAGGAAAGGCCTGCTGCGAAAATTGTAAGAAGTCTTAAGCTGTATGCCTGCTAAATTTTTACTGCTGTTGCTCCTCCTGGTAGGGGGGCAACAGTTTTCCTTTGCGCAATTTCAGTCAGCTCGGTTACAAGCTACCGGCTTGACCTGTGCTTTATGTAGCAAGGCGATTCATGAATCTTTGCAAAAATTACCCTTTGTTGCTAAAGTAGAAGCTGATATTCAATCATCGGCCTTTTCAGTACAATTTAGAAAGGGAGAAACTCAAAATCCCGATGCATTAAAAGCCGCTGTAGAAGAAGCAGGTTTTTTTGTTGGCGAATTATTGTTAGAGGGGCAATGGGGTGAAAATATGCCTGCCTCTTCCGTGCCCTTTAATTGGGGTGGAAATTGGTACTACTTTTTATCATCCAAAGCGGTAAAGGATAAGTCTACTTTTACGTTGTCAGTAATAGATAAAGGCTTTGTGACAGATAAAGCCTACAAGAAGTATTTATCCCAGTATAAGCAAAGCTCATTTTCAACAGGTTTCTTTACTGAAGATTCGTTGAGTCCTGACAAAAAGCAACGTTTGTTTCATGTACTAACTGTAAAATAATTCTATGCGTCTTCTCTTTATTTTGCTACTGCTCGTTCAGTTTCGTGTTAGCGCTCAACCACATTTGCAAATTCCTGCAAGTGATTTTAGACTTCCTACTCCTGCCGGAGATAGTATTTCTCTCTCTTCCTATCGAGGTAAGGTTGTGTTGCTTGACTTTTGGGCATCTTGGTGTGCGCCATGTAGAG
>DDPN01000100.1:3612-3830 GCA_002342205.1 Chitinophagaceae bacterium UBA2467
GTTATTAGTATTTCGCTGGATGAAAATCGAAAGCCTTGGCTAGAAGCTGTTAAAAAAGATCGGTTGGGATGGGTGCAACTTCGCGAGGTTCGCGGTTGGTATTCTTCGGTAACAACCGATTGGGCAGTGAACAAAATTCCTGCTACTTTTTTGATTGATCAAGAAGGAAATGTGGTCGGGAGAGATTTGTTGGAAGCAGATCTTGAAAAGATGATTAA
>DDPN01000100.1:3843-4924 GCA_002342205.1 Chitinophagaceae bacterium UBA2467
ATCCACGCACAGGAACTCTATGTGTTTGCTGAGCCAGCTTCCTCTTTGCCTGCACATGCATTAAGTGTAAAGTTTAAAAATCATTTTACAGGCAAAAATGAATTTTTTGATAGGCTCTCTTATCGATTGACTCCTCAAGTTTTTATGGGACTTTCTAAAAATATGACCCTTCGAATAGGTAGTACCTTCTCAAATATGTATACCTATAATCCCAAATTGGAGTCTGCTCATTTTTATATGAAGTTTCGCTTTCTTTCTTCTGATGCGGTTCATCGACATTTTAGAATGGCAGGTTTTTTTGAGGCTGCGAAAACTTCATCTCCCTTTCATTTTGATGAAATCAATCTAGGAGGAGATAAGTCAGGAATAGAGGCTGGGCTTATTCTAACACAGCTTTGGCATAAACTTGCTGTTTCTGCAACGGTCAGTCACACGCAGGTATTAGATTCTTATCGTTGGGACAAGGGAGTTCATGCTGGGCTACATTCATATCAATCACTTCAATCTGTTATTTCTGCCGGTTATTTATTGTTTCCTCGCACGTATACGAGCTACAAGCAAACTAATCTGAACGTATATCTTGAGTTGCTAACACAGCGTCTATTGGATCAGAATCGATATTATGTTGATGTTGCACCGGCTCTGCAACTTATTTTTTCAAGCCAGACAAAGCTTAATCTTGGTTACCGCGTTCAGCTTGGCGCTGATATGGAAAGAATGATGCGTCGTTATTGGTTACTGAGTGTAGAAACTACCTTTTTAGGGGCACTCAAAAAAAAGTAATCAGTTTTTTAATAGCTTAAATCGGAATGATAATCCGACTGCAACATAGTTTGTAATTGATTCTCCGTTTAATCCTTTTCCGCCAGAAAAATCTATTTTAACATCATCGGTAAAATAATAAGCAATACCTCCGTCTATTCCATGAAGAGGGGTTTGATTAGGTCGTACACTACCAAAAATTTCTGCATAGGCGTACCATCTCTTACCTATGTTCATACCCGGAGCTAGTGTGTAGATCCATTCAGGTGCATCTCCTTCACCATTCCATTCGCCTCCAAGATTGTAGCCAATTCCGAGG
>DDPN01000129.1:0-4053 GCA_002342205.1 Chitinophagaceae bacterium UBA2467
TAACAATTCGCGAATCAACGGAAACATCCAAAGTAAACCAGTTAGGCCTTGCTGCACCACGGATTGAAAAGAGTAATCGCTTCCACCATAAAGGCGATTTCATTTTTTTAAAAGGACGTCGAAGCGCATGTAACACGACAACACTATGCCCACGTTCTGCAAACCGATTAGCATACTCATACATAATACGCGCACCTCCTACCGGTTTTGTTACAGGAAATGGAAGTATGATGGTGATTCGCATTTTTTATGCGGGCATTTGTAGGGACGGATTAAAAAATATTGCAGCAAGGGTAGCTTTCCAATTGATCACTATAAATTTCCAACGATGATCGCGACGTTTGCGAATAATTCTGATTGGGAAAATGAACAAATGTTTAAGAATGTTTCTCCAAAACGAGAACTCGCCTTTCCATTTTCTTCGGCAATACAGTTTATTACGAATACCATAAAAATGCTTGATCGCTTCGGATGGTTTTGCTTCGTACAAATCAGCACTATAATTGAAAGCAGTCTTATGTAAAACAACACTTTCCGGAACATATATTCCAGCTAATCCTGCACGAGTGATACGCGTTGTGTACTCCGTATCATCTGCCCAAATAAAAAATTCACGAATGGGTAAGCCACAAGTAGCTACGGCTTGTCTTGCAATTAATAAAGAAACAAAACTGGCAGATTGCACTTCCCGGATATTCATTGCTGAAAGAGGCAATAAACTTGAAAGAGAAGTGGTTTTGAAATCAGGGATGTTCATCAAATGCGAATTCCCATCGATCCAATTTGCTTGGCTCACTAAAAAACCNNNCTGACATTTTTCCGCAACACACAATAATTTTTCAACTGCGGTAGGTGAAGGAATTGTATCGTCATCCATAGCCCAAATCCAGTCTGCGCCCTGCAAATAGGCTTGATTGATTCCTGTAAAAAATCCACCGGATGCACCTTCATTTTGCTGCGTAATTACTTGTACGGGCTGTGTAGATAACCACTGTGCAGTTTGATCCGTAGACCCATTATTGACAACTAAAATTTCAACCGGCAAGGTTTGTTTTTGTAGCGCAGCAATAGCCTCTTGCAGCAACTGCAGCCGATTATGCGTAACAATCAGTGCAATAATTTTCATCGCTGATAATTTTTTTGCAAAAACTTTCGCGCATGCACTTGCGCTGCTGCAATAACCTGGTGCATGTCATAGTACTTATAATCAGCTAATCGACCGCCAAACTCAATATTTTTTTCCTGTTCTGCCAGCGCTTTGTATTTATTGTACAGCGCATTGTTTACTTCATCATTTACAGGATAATAAGGTTCTAACCCTTTTTCCCAAGAAAGGGGATATTCTCTTGTAATGATAGTAACAGGCTGACGACCAAATGCGAAATGCTTGTGCTCCAAAATTCGTGTAAAGGGAACTTCTCGCTCTGTATAGTTGACAACTGCCACCCCCTGGTAATTATCAATAGGCAATAACTCTTCTTCAAATCGTAAACTACGATAGGCCAGTGTTCCTAATTGATAATTATAAAATGCATCAATAGGACCTGTATACAACACATGCTTAGCTAGTCCATTGAAATAATCACGATTTTGTAGATAGTCTTTATTTAATTCAATAACTGACCCTGCCAGCAATCCTTCTGTAAGCTTGTTATATCCTCCTTCAGGAATGCCTTGATAGCGATCATCAAAGTAATTATTATCAAAAGTGAATCGAACGGGTAAACGACGAATGATAAAAGAAGGGAGTTCATGACAGGGGCGTCCCCATTGTTTTTCGGTATAGCCTTTGATCAATACTTCATAAACATCCTTACCAACCAGGCTGATTGCCTGCTCTTCGAGATTACGAGGTTGTGTAATACCAGCCTGTTGAATTTGCTGTTGAATTTTTTCTTTTACTTGTTGTGGATCACTTAGCCCCCACAATTGATAAAAAGTATTCATGTTAAAGGGAAGATTATAATACTTCCCCTTGTGCACCGCTAATGGCGAATTGGTAAATCGATTAAAGGGAACAAAAGAGTTAACAAAATCCCAAATACCCTGATCATTGGTATGAAAAATATGTGCGCCGTAAGCATGCACATCAATTCCTTCTTTGCGGTCACAATAGGTGTTGCCACCAATATGCCCTCGCTTGTCAATAACCAGACAACGTAACCCTTGCTGATGAAGGGCATGCGCAAAGACGCCTCCATACAATCCAGCTCCAACAATCAAAAGGTCGTACTGCGCCATGTTATCGTTTGAATAATTCAATGGACTGTGCGTTCAACTGTTGTTGTAAGCGAGAAAAAAGGGCAGGAACAGTCTTCAACTTTTCAGTCGACTGCAAGTTGCGCAAATTCCTTCTACTTTGTCGAACAGCAGGAATCAATTTTAAAAAA
Source organism: Chitinophagaceae bacterium UBA2467 (assembly GCA_002342205.1). Classification (GTDB taxonomy): domain Bacteria; phylum Bacteroidota; class Bacteroidia; order Chitinophagales; family Chitinophagaceae; genus JJ008. The sequence continues at coordinate 2,391 of DDPN01000129.1, forward strand.
TCAATAAATGACTGGAGTGGCCGCCACCGAAAAGTGAGCAACCGAAAAATCAACTCTAATTTCAACTGAACCATCCAGCTAAAAAGATAAATACCATCCAAATGAATCGCATGCAACAAGTATTTATTTCTGTTGTACACACGCTGCACCTCTTTTTTACGACTTGCCATGCCAAGGGTAGAAGAAGTGCGATGACGACAAACAGAACGGTGTTCATAATAACTGGCATACCCCAATCGCCACGCCCGTAAACATAATTCTGTGTCTTCAATATAAAAGGGCGAGAACAATTCATTGAATCCGCCGATTTTCAAAAAAACAGCTCTATTCAAAAAAGCATTTGCTCCTGATAAATAAAAGCAAGGAAATGACGCAGGGGTGGTGACAGGTTCAATTGGTATAAAGTCGTAACTGGTTTTGATTTTAGCTCCCTGAAATACGGGATACTTTCCACCATCCTGTATGGTTTCGTCGTTCCATCCAACAATTCGTGCAGTGACACCTAAGCAATTAGTTTGCGCGGTATAAGGGAGTAATTGTTCAAAATAATTTGGCGTCAATTTTACATCACTGTTGAGTAAGAGTACCCAAGGATAGCTGGCAGCCTGTATTCCTCGATTAGCTGTTTTTGAAAAGCCTCCATTGTGTGAGATTGATTCAATCTTAACGGAAGGAAATTTTTGTTGCAACAATGAAATCGATAGATCAGTGGAGGCGTCATCTGCTACAATAATTTCAAACGGCAATCGCGTTGCCTGAAGCGCCACTTCAGCAGCAGGCAGGATCTGCGGCAATAAGTCAACCCCGTTATAATTGGGAATGACCACCGAAATTCCTGTTACAGGTTGCATGGGTTAAAATTAGGGCGTTTCCCGCTTACCTTTGAAAGGAAGAAGCGATAAGCAATGAATGCATCTGTCCAATTAGAACAAATTAAATCGGGAGATAGAAAAACCTTAGCTCGTCTTATTTCTATTATTGAGAACGAACAAGAGGGTTATGAAGATCTTTTAAAGATCTTACCAGCCGGAACAACCCCTGTAATAGGTATTACCGGACCTCCGGGCGCCGGCAAAAGCACCTTGCTGGACAAATTAATTGGGCATGCAGTAGATGCGGGAAAAAAAGTAGCGGTGCTCTGTGTTGACCCTTCTTCTCCCTTTCATCAAGGTGCCATTTTAGGAGATCGCGTTCGGTTAACATCATGGTACACTCATCCCGATGTGTATATCCGTTCACTTGCGACAAGAGGATCGCTGGGCGGTCTGCATCCAAAAATTATTGAAATCAACGAGCTATTACAACAAGCGGGCTTTGATTTTATCATTATTGAAACGGTGGGAGTAGGACAGAGTGAAATAGAAATTGTTGCATTGGCAGATGTAACTGCGGTTGTACTGGTTCCAGAAGGAGGTGATGAAATTCAAACCATGAAAGCGGGTCTCATGGAAATAGCAGATCTTTTTATTGTCAACAAATCAGATCGTCCTGATGCCACTCGCTTTGTCAATCATTTAAAAGGAATGTTGGCTCCTGCTTTTAGTAGACAACAACAAGAAATTCCTATCCTCCAAACAACAGCAACCAGCAATGAAGGAGTAGCACAGGTGTATACAACACTTTGTGAACTATCTGGTACTCCAAAAGAAAGTGAAAAAAGAAA
>DDPN01000129.1:4113-10462 GCA_002342205.1 Chitinophagaceae bacterium UBA2467
GAAAAAGAGAAAGGTGATTTTAATCTGTATCAGTTTGCCAATCGCTTTTGATCAGTTGAGCTGATTATTTTTCCACCACCGATAGCCGATATATCCTACAATAGCAAAGGGTGCAAATGCGAGGTAAAGAATTCCTGTATTCATTCCCTGTGCAGGACCCTCTCCTAATTGTTGAGCCGTTTTTGTACAAATAGAACATTGCGCCCATAAAATAGGAGTCGTATAAAAAAACAGCAGAAATGCAATTCCTTTTTTCATACCTGTTCAGCTACAAAATTAGGAAGCTTCTGCTTCCATTCTCTTTTGTACCTTTTTACGCTCTTCTTCATTCAACACTACTTTACGCATACGAATAAAGTTGGGCGTTACTTCAATACACTCGTCTTGTTGAATATATTCCATACACTCCTCCAGCGTCATCAAGGTTTTAGGTGCAATACGCGTAGCGTCGTCACTTCCGCTGGCACGGTGGTTGGTTAATTTTTTAGCTTCAGTTACATTCACCACCAGGTCTCCAGGTTTGATATTTTCAGCTACAATCTGACCTGCATAAACTTCCTCTCCGGGTTCAATAAAGAAAGTACCACGGTCTTGTAACTTGTCAATAGAATACCCAGTAGAGCGCTCTTGAAACTTAGAGATCAATACACCATTGTTTCGTCCAGGAATTGGCCCTTTCCAAGGCTTATATTCGCTGAAGCGATGCGCCATTACAGCTTCTCCGGTAGTAGCTGTCAACATTTGCGTTCTCAATCCAATCAATCCACGTGAAGGAATATCAAATTCTAAGTGCTGCATCTCTCCTTTTGTTTCCATCACCAACATTTCCCCTTTACGACGACTCACCAGATCAATTACTTTCGAAGCAAATTCTTGCGGCACGTCTACCACTAAGGTTTCATACGGCTCAGACTTTTTGCCATTGATCTCTTTCACAATCACCTGTGGTTGACCTACTGTCAACTCATATCCTTCCCGACGCATCGTTTCGATCAAAATACCTAAATGCAGAATGCCTCTTCCATATACCAAAAAGCTATCGCCTTCATCTGTATCCTGCACTTTCAAAGCAAGATTTTTTTCCATTTCCTTCATCAGACGATCGCGCAGGTGTCGAGAGGTTACAAATTTTCCATCCTTTCCAAAGAAGGGAGAGTTATTGATGGAAAACAACATATTCATCGTGGGTTCATCCACACTAATCACTGGTAATGCTTCAGGGTTTTCTGCATCAGCAATGGTGTCACCGATATTAAAATCTTCAACACCCACTACTGCACAAAGATCACCGGCCATTACCTCAGTAACTCTTTTCTTTCCCATTCCTTCAAACACGTATAACTCTTTAACACGAGATTTTTTTATAGAGCCGTCAGCCTGCATTAACGCGATGGGCTGATTTTCTTTGATAGAACCACGACTTACTTTCCCCACAGCGATTCGCCCTAAGAAAGAAGAGTAATCCAATGAAGTGATCTGCATTTGCAAAGGACCTTCTGCCACTTTAGGAGCGGGTACATGTTTAAGGATACCGTCCATCAGAGGAAGAATATTATCAGTAGGTTCTAATGAATCATTGAACCATCCGTTTTTGCCGCTTCCATAATAGGTTGGGAAATGTAACTGCTCCTCTGTAGCGTCCAAATTGAAGAACAATTCAAAAACCGCATCATGCACTTCGTCGGGACGACAATTAGGCTTATCAACTTTATTAATTACAACAATGGGGTGCAAATTCAGCTGCAACGCTTTTTGCAATACAAAGCGAGTTTGAGGCATGGGCCCTTCAAAAGCATCTACCAACAATATGACCCCGTCCGCCATTTTTAAAACGCGTTCTACCTCACCACCAAAATCGGCGTGACCTGGCGTGTCAATTACGTTAATTTTTACATCATTATACGTAACAGCGGCGTTTTTACTGAAAATGGTGATTCCACGTTCACGCTCCAAGTCGTTACTATCCATGATCAATTCGCCAGTTTCCTGGTTATCGCGAAAGACCTTGGTCGCATGAAGAATTTTGTCCACGAGTGTGGTTTTTCCGTGGTCTACGTGTGCGATGATAGCAATGTTCCTGATTTTCATGAGCGCTTTTTAAAGACGCGCAAAGGTAGCTTAAATCCAGGCAATAAAGGGTTATTTTTATGTGTAATTAAGAAGTATGAAAGCATTAAAAATTACTGTTGCGGTATTGATTCTACTTACTATATGCTATTTAATTGGTCCGCAACCCTCTACACCTAAGTATACTACAACAATTCCCGAGGTTCCCACGCAACCAGACTCATTGGAACAATATGTGTTGCAACAAGAAAAAGCGCATATATTAAAACCTGGGAATGAAGCACAAATAGTTTGGAACAATGATTCCTTAAAAACACAAACGGAATATGCCATTGTCTACTTACATGGATTTTCTGCTTCGCAAATGGAAGGAGATCCTGTACATCGACAAATTGCTAAACGATTTGGCTGCAACTTGTATTTGAGCAGACTACAAGCACACGGGATTGACACCAGTGCACCGCTGGGAAATTTTACTGCAGAGGGGCTTTGGAATTCTGCAGTTGAGGCAGTAGCAATTGGAAAAAGATTAGGGAAAAAAGTAATACTGATGTCTACTTCTACCGGAGGAACATTAGCGTTAAAATTAGCAGCTACCTATCCTGACATTGCGGGTTTGTTTTTATTCTCTCCCAACATTGAGATCAATGATAATAAAGCCTGGCTCTTAAACAATCCTTGGGGTTTGCAAATTGCAAAAAGTATTGTGGGAGATATGAGAACTGTTCCAGATACTACTGCGATTTATGCTCGTTACTGGAATAATAAATACAAAACAAGTTCAGTAGTTCAATTACAAGAATTATTGGAAACCACAATGAAAGCTTCGGTTTTTGAAAAAGTTACGCAGCCTACGTTACTACTTTACTATTATAAAAATGAAAAGGAACAGGATCCCGTAGTAAAAGTATCGGCTATGAAAAGAATGTTCCGTCAATTAGGAACACCCGACTCGTTAAAAAGAGCCGTTGCCCTCCCCCTTGCAGGTGATCACGTTTTAGCTTCACCCATCAAATCAAAAGATGTAGCAGGTGTAGAAAAAGCTTGTATAGATTTTGCAATCACTGTATTAAAGTGGAAAAGTGTTACACCCTAAAACGAGTGCATAAAAAAATTCTCTATATCATCAACCCTATTGCAGGAACCGGTTCTTCCAACCAATTAAAAAAGATTATTGAAAGAACTACCCATGCAGCTGGTATTCCCTTTGAATGTATTACTTCCAATCCAAGTGCTAACTACACTGCTGTCAAAACAAAAATTAAGGAAGAGGGATTCACCGATGTTGTAATAGCAGGAGGAGATGGAACTGTCAGTCAGGTAGTAGGTGCGCTGCGAGATACAGCTATTCAATTTGGCATAATTCCTGTTGGCTCTGGAAATGGACTTGCCAGAGCTGCAAAAATTCCAATGGATCCACAAAAAGCGCTACAGTTAATTTTTAAAGAAACAGGAAAACCGACAGATGGATTTAGTGTAAATGGACAATTTGCCTGTATGTTAAGCGGATTAGGGTTTGACGCAACCGTTGCGCATTCTTTTGCACGTCAGTCAACCAGAGGGTTGTTCACCTATGCCAAAGAAGTAATAAATAATTTTGGAGGAGCCTCCCCTTATCTTTTTGAACTATCGGTTGAAGGTTATACGTTATCGTTGCAGGCCTATATGATCAGTATTGCGAACGCTAATCAATATGGTAACAATTTTACAATTGCCCCTTTTGCAAATCTAAACGACGGCTTATTAGATATTTTCATTGTGCTCAAGCAAAGTAAAGTTTCAATGCTTTGGCAAACCTTAAAACAATTACTAGGCTATAACCCCATTACGCAAACGGGCCTTCATGCTCCTAATTCAACTATTCTTCACTGGCAAACCGCCGCATTGATCATTCAAAATAGAGAGGGCGCAGCCCTGCATATTGATGGTGATCCTGCTCCCCTGCAAAATGAATTAACGATTCGAGTGCTCCCTCAGGCATTTCGCTTGATCAGAAATAATAATTGAACCAGCGAAAGCAACAGCAACATGGCCACCAACTGATGAAGTTGTGCCATCCACTCAAAAATGCCCCAAACCCCAGGGATAATATTTGTGCTGGTAAGAACAGAAAAAATTCCAAGTAACACTTGAACTGTTACTAAAATCAAAGGCCACTTACGTGCATGATTCAGCCATGCAGATCCAGTCGTTTTATAAAGTCGTATAGAGAGTAAAACAATTGCAACTACTAATAAATACGCAAGTCCCCGATGAATAAAATGTATCAGAATTCGATTATCAATAAAATTCAATAACCCCTCCTGTTCATTGAATAATGCATCGGGAATCCATTTGTCATTGATAGTGGGCCAAGTGGGTGCTGCTGTTGCGGCTTTGTGGCCCGCCATAAATGCACCGTACATTAATTGAAATAACAAAACTCCAATAACCAATAAAACACGCCTGTGTAAAGAGGCATTAGCTAAACGAGAAGAAGCAGGTACTGTTAATTGTAAAATAAACCAGAATGTATAGGAGAGTAATCCCAGCGCAAAGACAAAATGCAAAGCCAGTCGGGTTGGTTTTACATAAATAGCATCCCCCGTCAAACCACTAGCTACCATAATCCATCCAATGGCACCCTGTAATGCCCCTAATAAAAAAAGAACTAGAAGAGGTTTTACCATAGGTGATTTGAAATACCCGCGAATCCAAAAAATGATAAAGGGAATTGCAAAAACAATACCAATCAGTCGTGCCCATAAACGGTGAAACCACTCCCAGAAAAAAATGAACTTAAAATTGTGTAGTGTAAAATCAAAATTAAGCAGCTGAAATTGGGGGGTACGTTTATACTTTTCAAACTCATCTAACCAAGCGGTTTCTGAAAGTGGAGGCAGCGTTCCTGTAACTACATTCCACTCTGTAATAGATAATCCAGACCCGGTAAGTCGGGTAATTCCTCCCAGCAAAATTTGAACGATAATCATTACAAGGCCAGTATATAGCCAGATTACGACAGGTCGGGAAGTAGAGGGTTGCGTTGTCATGCTTTGCAAAGGTAATTGCGGTTTGGCAGGAGGTATATTTTTGTTTAGCATTATTTCGGAATTTGCAGCAATGCTGGAATCGTTCTACCAAAAAAAATATACCGAAGCTGGCTTAGATGAAGCCGGTAGAGGATGTTATGCCGGTCCGGTGTTTGCAGCGGCCGTGATTTTGCCAGTCAATTTCTATCACCCCTTATTAAACGACTCCAAACAGCTCAACGCAAAACAACGAGAACTTCTACGACCCATTATTGAAAAAGAGGCTATCAGCTATGGCGTAAGTCAAATCAGCAACGATGAAATTGATCAGATTAATATTTTAAAAGCGAGTATCAAAGCCATGCACCAGGCTGTTGATCAACTTAGCCCCAAACCGGGTTTATTATTGGTAGACGGAAATCGATTTACTCCTTACAAGAAAATTCCACATCAGTGTTTTGTAAAAGGAGATGGACGATATGCATCCATTGCCGCTGCCAGTATTTTAGCTAAAACCTATCGGGATGAATGGATGAATCAATTACACAAAGAGTTCCCGTACTATGGATGGGATCGTAACAAAGGATACGGTACAGCCTTTCATAGAAAAGCTATAGAAGAACATGGGCTATGCACGCATCACCGAAAAAGTTTTCGATTGTTACCTGATTAATCGAGTCTTTTTAATTGATTGTCCAGACTTCGTTACCCTTGAGTAATTTGTCCAGATCAGCAGGCTTTCTGGAAGCCGCTTCTTCCAATTGAGCAGCCATTACATCCTCATAACAAGGACGATCCGTTTGATAAAATACACCGAATGGTCGTGGTAAATGTCCCTCAATACGAGGATCGTCAAATATGCGCGTTAGGATCTGTGCTTTGTAAATATCTTTTTCATCATGGATCCAACAGTCAGTTGCACTATACCCTTCATTGAAGTCTACAACAACTGGTTTAAATCCGTCTAACTTAATTCCTTTATCACTATTGGCTCCAAACACAAGGGGTTTACCTTGTTCAAGAAATAATGTTTCAGTTGCCTTTGTCCCCTTTTCTGTAAAGATTTCAAAAGCTCCATCATTGAAAATGTTGCAATTCTGATAGATCTCCAAAAATGAAGCACCCTTATGCCCATTAGCACGCAATAGCATGGCCTGCAAATGCTTGGGGTCACGATCCATGGTTCTTGCCACAAATGTTGCATCTGCGCCAAGTGCTAGTGCAGCGGGATTGAAAGGGTGATCGATACTACCCATAGGAGTACTCTTCGT
>DDPN01000129.1:10503-18064 GCA_002342205.1 Chitinophagaceae bacterium UBA2467
TTGTTAAAAAGTAAAATATTAACATCAAAATTGCGACGAAGCAAATGAATAGTATGATTGCCTCCAATACTTAAACTATCTCCATCACCAGTTATGATCCATACACTCAATTCCGGACGACTAGCTTTTAATCCACTTGCGATGGCTGTAGCTCTTCCGTGAATAGAGTGCATTCCAAATGTGTTCATGTAATACGGAAAACGACTACTACAACCGATTCCGGAAATGAATACAATATTTTCTTTGGGAATGCCCAGTGTTGGCATTACTTTTTGTACCTGAGCCAAAATAGAATAATCTCCACAACCCGGACACCAGCGCACTTCCTGGTCCGATGCAAAATCCTTAGCGGTCAGCGTGGTTGTAGAGGTAGTTTCACTCATAAAAAAGTATTACCTGCAAAATTACAAAATTCAATAACAGTATTGCCCAGCCTCCAGCATTTGATTGGCTATTCTTCTACGCGCTTCTTTCGCGTTAAAAGGATCCGCTTTGGTGAATCTTTTTAAACCTAATAGCATCATTCTTCCCTCATCACCAGATGCAAACCCATTGATTGCATCCTTTCCAAACTTATTGACCTGGTCGGCAGCGTCATACAAATAAGTACGCATGATATCCAATTGACCTGCCGCAGCTGCTTCGCCCTGTAGATCTGTCAGCTTCATTACACGGAGCAATACACTCTCCGCATGAAATACAGTAATTGCCATATCAGCCAGGTTCATCAAAACCTCTTGCTCTTTTTCCAATTTCATCATTAATGTCTGAACAGCACCACCTGCTGTCATCAATACTGCTTTTTTAAGATTGGAAATCAACTTTTGTTCTGCAGCAAACAGTGTGTCATCGGGTGCACCAAAATCAGGTACACTCATCAATTCTTTTTGAACAGCCATGGCAGGCCCCATTAGATCCAGTCGCCCAGACATCGCACGCTTCAACGTCATGTCCAAAGTCAATAAACGATTAATCTCATTGGTGCCCTCGTAAATTCGATTGATGCGGCTATCACGATACGCTCTTGATACCGGATATTCTGCACTATATCCATTACCGCCATGAATCTGCACCGCTTCATCCACTGCAAAATCTAATACTTCACTACCAAACACTTTTAAAGCTGCACATTCAATGGCATATTCTTCGGCTCCTGCTAGCAGCGCTTCTTCAAAAGGCTTACCGCTATCCAATAATTCATGTTCTTTTTGATCTATCCATTTTGCAGTACGATATAATGCAGCTTCCGCTACATAGGTACGAATAGCCATTTCGGCCAACTTATGTTTAATGGCTCCAAAATTTGCAATCGGTTGCTTGAACTGCTCTCTTGTTTTTGCATAGGAAATAGACTGATTTACCGCTCGGCGTGCGCCACCCACGGCAGCCGCGCAAAGTTTCAATCGACCGATATTTAAAATATTGAAAGCAATCTTGTGTCCCTTTCCCAGTTCTCCTAATAAATTTTCTGCAGGTATTTTACAATCCTGGAAATAAAGTTGCACAGTAGACGAACCCTTGATTCCCATTTTTTGCTCCTCAGGTCCTTGTGTAAAACCAGGTGTTCCTCTTTCTACAATGAAAGCTGTGAATTTATCGCCATCCACTTTTGCAAAGACAGTATACACATGTGCAAATCCACCATTGGTGATCCAGCACTTTTGTCCGTTCAGTACATAATGCTTTCCATCGGGCGTCAACGTAGCAGTTGTTTTTGCGCCTAACGCATCGCTGCCACTATTAGGTTCGGTTAACCCATAAGAACCTGCCCATTCCCCACTGACTAATTTGGGTAGATAGTGTGCTTTTTGCGCGGGTGTGCCAAAATAGAGAATTGGTAACATCCCAATACCCGTATGCGCTGCTACTGCTACAGAATAAGAATGTCCCGAACCCAGATATTCATTGACAATTGTAGAAGTAACAAAATCTTTTCCTAGTCCCCCATACTCTTCTGGAATAGAAGTAGAAAGTAGTCCTAGTTCGCCAGTTTTCTTGACAAGTGTTGGCATCAGTCCTTCTTCCAACGCATCAATTCGATCTACAATAGGAAACACCTCTGTATCCAAAAATTGAGCACACATATCTCGAATCATTTGCTGCTCTTCTGTGAATTGCTCAGGAATAAAGGTGTCAGCAGGAGTGCACTCCTTCACCAACCACTCTCCTCCTTTTAAATTTTTTTGTGCAATCGTTTCGTTTGACATAAAATTTATTTTAATTGTTTGAAGTAAGGTTATCATACACAATCTGAAGGACCTGCTTACACACTTCCACTTTTTCAGCAGGAACACCACGTAATGCTTCAGTTAATGTTTGATCGGCTAGTTTCATGGTTTGCTCCTGTAATTGTTGCCCATCCTTAGTCAAATAAATGAGATTGATTCGACGATCATTATTAGCAGCAACTCTTTTGACCAAGCCTGCCTTTTCCAAATTATCAACCAATCGAGTGATGCTGGGCTTATCCCTAAAGCTGGCAGTACACAGATCCTGTTGACTAATTCCATCTTTTTTCCAAAGATGATAGAGGACACTCCATTGCTCAATTGTTACGTTCAATCCTGTACCATTAAATTTTTTTTGCAAGCGACGTGCAATAGCCGTGGAGGCAATACCTGTGATAAAACTGTAGAGCTCTCCTTTTTTAAATTGGTTGTTTGGCATATAGTTGTTTAAGCAACTATCAAATCTACCAAAATTTGTCAGCCTGAGCAATGACTTCAAAAAAAATTAACAAGACGCAAGGTCCCCGTGGAAACGGTAGTTTTGTGGCATGTGGTTAATCGGGCTACTTGCTTTACTCACGTTGGGATATGCAGGGTTGATTATTCATTTAAAAAAAGGCTGGGACACCCTTCCTAAATACATACCAGATCCACCGAGCTCCCCTCTTCCATTTGTTACCGTACTGATTCCTGCCCGCAACGAAGAGGATAATATCGGTGTCTTATTAGACGCCCTTTCCAAGCAAACCTATCCGCAAGAAAAGATGGAAGTCATTGTAGTGGATGACCACTCATCTGATCGTACGGCTTTCATTGCCCAGTCATACCCTTTTGTGAAATTGATTGAGTTAAAAGACGATTGTCTGAATTCATATAAAAAAAGAGCGATTGAAAAAGGGATTGAACAGGCCACTGCGCCTTTCATTGTTTGTACAGATGCAGATTGTATGCCAGGACCAGAGTGGCTAGAAACAGTAGGCGGCTACTATCAGCAAAAAAAATGTGCCTTTATTGCAGCACCCGTATTACTGGAAAACAACTCGAGTGTACTAGGTCGTTTTCAGACCCTAGACTTTTTAGTCATGCAGGGAATAACGGCGGCAGGAATTCAGCAACAATCGATTTACATGGCCAATGGTGCCAATATGAGCTATCCTAAAAAGGTATTTGAGTCGGTAGGTGGTTACAAGGATAGTAAACAACTTGCCTCTGGTGATGATTTCTTCCTGCTCCATAAAATCCAAAAAGAGTACCCTTCACAAATTCACTTCATCAAATCGGAAAAAGCAATCATTCGTACCCAGGCCCAGCTTACCTGGTCTGGATTTTTTCAACAACGAATTCGCTGGGCAAGCAAGTCTTCGCAGTATGATAACCAACCCTTAAAACTTGTTTTATTACTAGTAGGAATATATAATCTCAGTTTACTTGTTGTATTGGCATCAAGTATAGTTTGCCCCCAGCTCCTATTATTGGCACTCGCTAGTATACTTGTAAAATCGCTAATAGAATGGCCATTTGTACAACCAGTGGCAAGGTTCTTTAAGGTCCCGATTACTGGCTATCAGTTTTTGCTTTTTCAACCACTGCATATTTTATATATCCCTATTACTGGGATACTAAGTTTTCAAAAAAAATATGTCTGGAAAGGGAGAAAGGTTCGCTAACAAGAATCTGTATTTCTATTCAGTAAAATTGATAGTTTTGGAGCTCGAAATTTAGCAGATGCCTCTAGTTCGATTTGTATTAGTCTTTATCCTGTCATTGAGTTTTTTTTTCAGTGATGCGCAAGATGCCTCTATTCGAAAATTACAAGTAGAGTCACTACGACCTGTAAAAAAATACGTCCCTGATTCATTGATAAAAAAAAGGAAATCCGGAGGGAACTATACCCTTACCATTGGACAAGGTACGTTGAGTAACTGGGCAGCAGGGGGCGATCAATTTTCGCTCACCGTCAATACGATTCTTCAACTCTATTCTTATTATCGTAAAGGACGCAACAGCTGGGACAATACATTAGACATTTTTTTTGGCTATATCAACACTACCTCTCTGGGCAGCAGAAAAAATGATGACCGTTTTGATTTGATTTCCAAATACGGTTACTCATTAAATAAAAAAATAAACCTAGCGACACTATTTAATGTTCGCTCACAATTTGTTCGCGGATACACCTACCCCAACAACGTAAAAACATTTGCTTCAAGTTTTTTATCTCCTGCCTATATCATCTTTAGCCAGGGACTTGATTTTCGTCCTAATAAACAGATCTCTGTTTTCTTTTCTCCAATCACAGCAAGGTGGGTAGTTGTTACTAACCCTGCTCTCTCTTTGAGAGGTGAATATGGCGTAAAGGCCGGCACAAACAGTATTGGACAGTTTGGTGCATTCGGAACGGTTACCATTGAAAAGAACTTCAATAAAAAAGTACTCTACAAGTCAAGGTTAGATCTATTTTCTAACTACCAACGAAAACCACAAAATGTAGATCTCTTTATAACAAACGTACTTACCACTAAGATTGGAAAAAATCTTGCATTCAACTGGAACGTAGATTTAATCTATGACGATGATGTACGATTATTTGGTCCCCGCAAATCATCGCCTGGGCTACAAGCTAAATCAATCATTGGGCTTGGCTTACAGGTAAAACTCTAACATGGGACAAAAAAAGCTAATTCGTTTTGCTGAGCTCAAAACATTTTCAAATGTTCGGGAATTTCCTACAGATGCTGCAGGTAATTGGCATCACTATTTTGGCAATTCTAATTCAATTACATTAGAATTAGCTTGCGGAAAAGGTGAATATGCAATTGGACTTGGACAACTTTACCCTGATCGTAATTTTATAGGCGTCGACATTAAAGGGAATCGAATTTGGGTTGGCGCACGCAAAGCACAACAGGAATCATTAACGAATGTGGCGTTTTTACGTACACAGATTGAACAGGTAGCCACTTATTTTTCACCAGGTGAAGTACAGGAAATATGGATCACCTTTCCTGACCCACAATTACGATTCTCTAAAGCAAAAAAAAGATTAACCCATCCTCGCTTTTTACGGTTGTATCAGCAATTTTTATCTTCAACTGGAAAAATACATTTGAAGACAGATAGTCCTGCCCTGTATCAATTTACAAAACTTGTGTTGGAGCATTACCAATGCCGGATCCATACAGACTTAGATAGTGTTTATGCGCAAAGCGAAGTGTCAGCTGATTTGAAAATCAAAACACACTATGAGTCGCTAGACATTGCTGGGAGCAATCGAATTCATTATTTATGTTTTTCATTGTCGCCCGACTTGGCATCCCCTGAAAAAGAGTTGTCGTTCAAAGAAAAATTAGCGCAGTATGAAACGACAACAGAAAGCTAAAGAGTCCTTACAAAAAATATTACCCTCAGGAAATAAAGAAAATGATTTCTTTCAGCAAGTATGGGAATTAGTGAGACAAATTCCCAAAGGACGCGTCACTTCTTATGGAGCAATCGCAGCAGCGTTAGGACTTAAATCAGGGGCCCGTATGGTGGGCTGGGCTATGAACAGCAGTCATGGGCAAAAACCAGTAGTGCCTGCCCATCGAGTTGTAAATCGCAATGGACAGCTATCTGGCAAAAATCATTTTGCAACTCCTACACTTATGCAGGAATTATTGGAAAAAGAGGGAATTCGTATTCAAGACGATACGATCATCAATTTTTCACAGCACTTCTGGGATCCGCAACAAGAAAGTTGAACTTATTGATAGTACGGGCTGATCATCCAATACACCAGCACTCCTGTAACAGCAACATAAAACCAAATTGGCCAGGTAATCTTTGCTAATTTTCGGTGAGACGCCCATTCACTAATCAAGCCTCGATAAGCCGTAAAAAGAATAAAAGGAAGAATGATTCCGGCTAATGGAATATGTGTAAATAGAATGATGTAATAAATTGTTTTCATCATGCCCTCTCCTCCATAACTCGTCTCGCCAGCTAATAAGTGATGGGCAATATAGCTCACTAAAAAAAGTACAGACAGTACCAATGCGCCAATCATCAAATTGCGATGGAGTGCATACTGCTTCGTTTTTACAGCCCATAAAGCTGCCACTAGTAAAACGGCCACTGTACCATTAATGACTGAATTAATCAATGCAAAAATGTGTACATCAAAACCCAAATCTACTTCGAGTTTTATGCGACCCAGTGCAACTACAGCAGCAAAAACAATCAGTGAAAAAAGGATAATCAGACGGCTGGCCAGCTTATCATTCTTTTTTAAACAAGGCTGTAACATATCGCTTATGATTTATTTTTTTTCAAAAAATAGAGTAACACAAAAACGCCAAGTGTCGCCACTAAAAACGAAATCGCCATCACCGTTAGCTTTCCCTCAAAAAAGGAGCGACGGTTTGGATTTTTTTCCATGGTTAGTAAAATAATATCACGCTGTAAACGTGCAAGATCCTCCGGATCGAGTCCACTATAATAACCTCTTACCTGTCTGTTGATATCAATCAAAACAAACTTATCGCTGTGCACAAAGTTGGTATCTACATTTTCTCCATCGATCAAGCCCAATTTCATTTCGTCGATGGCCATTGTGTAAATACTTTTTTTGTCGCCCGTTAATAGCCACCAAGTTTCTGGATTGATTTGAAAACGATTAGCCCAATAACGCAGCCGTTGCAAACTATCACGTTCGGGATCGATGCTGAAAGAAAGAAAATGAACATTCCGATTGGTACGGTCTCCTACCCGCTGTCCATTATGAATGGTTTCGGCCAGTCGCTTCATATTTTGCGTCATACCTGGGCAAATCGTAGGACAACGCGTAAAAAAGAAATCAGCTACTATAATCTTATTCTCC
Source organism: Chitinophagaceae bacterium UBA2467 (assembly GCA_002342205.1). Taxonomy (GTDB): domain Bacteria; phylum Bacteroidota; class Bacteroidia; order Chitinophagales; family Chitinophagaceae; genus JJ008. The sequence goes on from DDPN01000129.1 coordinate 17,590, forward strand.
AAGTCGGCCCATCCCACTTGCTTTCCTTGTTGATTCAATAATGAAAACGCAGGCAGACGGTGCCATGCAGTATCTGTAATTTTTTTACCTCGCTTGGTAGTTTGATAAACTGAATCGGGAAAATAGTGTCGGGGCAAAGTGATTGCACCCTGACTATTAGACTCCACAATCCAGTAGGAAATAAGTGGAACAATCAGTGCAATTAATATTCCGTATAGCGCAGTTTTATTCAGGTCTAGTGTTTATGCGGCATGGTTGTTTCCTTATAATGCGCATCATATTTATTACGCAGATTCTTATAGGAATTACCATCCCAAATGAATGCACCAATAAACCATACAAAAAGTAATAGAGGCACTACAATGGTCATAATCATGTTGCGAATTTCATCACCCAGGTGCATGAAAACAGAAACAATGTAGTAAGCTTTCGCAAGTGTTAAAATACAAACAGCCCCTTTGAACATCAATACTAA
>DDPN01000138.1:0-1290 GCA_002342205.1 Chitinophagaceae bacterium UBA2467
TCAAAAAATAATTGACATGCGTAATGTCTTTTTTTTGTTTTTACTGTATGGAACAATTTCTGTTTGGGCGCAGGTTAAAACATTTCTTGCCACAGATATTGAAAATGATTTTATCAATTTCCGGGGTAAAGGAACTGATTGTTATTATACGGGTGGACATCGTTTGATCTTTTGGGAAGAAAATTCAAAAAAAAAGTGTCGCTCTTTTGGAATTAGCATTACCCAGCAGACGTACACCCCAAGTGATCTTCAGGAAATTAATCCAGCAATCCTTGATTATCCTTATGCGGGGTTATTATTTTGCTCCTTGCATATGCTTGTTTTGGCACCAGAAAAAGGGGTTCGTGTCTATAATAAATTTTCAATTGGGACTAGCGGGCCGCGTTCCGGCGTTGCAACCTGGCAGCGCACGATTCATCGAATCATAGGAGATGAAATACCCCAAGGATGGTTTCTCCTAAATTCTTCAAATGATTTTATTCAATTTGAAACGCAACTTGTTTATCCAGTATTTACTTCAAATAGCTGGCATATTGAGTTGTTGCAAAAATGGGAAGGGGGTAATTACTTCAATCGTTTAAATAGTGGTATTCGTACATATTGGGGGGAGTTGCCGCAAAGCAATAGTATGTTTTCTGACTACGCAAATCGAACCGGTAATAACTTCAAAACAAAGTCATCTAAAATAGCTGTTTCTTTTGTGTTTGCTGCTGAGTACACACAAGTTTTACGAAATCGAATTTTAGAAGAGTCCGCTTTTCGAGAAACTATTGCGCTGCGATCAATGCCCTCAAGTGACTTTATAAATCGATTTTACCTGCAGTTAAGTGGGGGTTTTGGTTTTTCAATAGGGAAAACCGGAATTTATTTTATGCAGCACTGGCAAGACAGGGAAACCTTTAAAATGAATCCTCACAGTTTCGGAAGTGTTCAAGTTTCCTATCAGCTTTCTTCATCAAATTGATAGTCGTTAGTGATTGCTCGATCACAGTCATTGAACTAGGAATAATCCATCATTAGATTACAGGGTTATGCATTTTGGGCTATACCCTTTTACAAATTTTCCGAAGCGAAAAATCCCTGAGGGGCCACCAGAAGAGCCTGTGCCCTCTATTGAACCTGAAATTGAAATTCCTTTTGATCCGGAAGATCCTTTGACGCCACCAGAAGATCCCGATTTTATTCCGGACGAGTTGCCTGAATATGAGCCGCCTCAAGAATTGCCACCACCCGCAGAGGGACCTTAATAAAACTAGCTATGACGAATACATCATCCACTTTATTATTCCC
>DDPN01000138.1:1323-2815 GCA_002342205.1 Chitinophagaceae bacterium UBA2467
TTTTACCCTCAGTTTATCGACGTGAAGGATTAAATGTGAATCCGCTACTTCGAATAAATGCAATTCCATCAGAAAGTCGTTCGCTGGCCGTAGTGATGAAAGATGCAGATGCACCTGTTGCTCCGCGAATTCATTGGATTTGCTGGGATCTTCCACCAGGTGAATGGATTCACCCCAATGATAATCGAGGTATAAATGGGTTGAATGATTTTCAAATTTCTACTTATACGGGACCATGTGTTTGTAATCCAAGACACAAGTATTTTTTTCATGTGTATGCTCTTAATCAAAAATTACATTTACCATTCTCCACGCCCCACTATAAGTTTTATAAACTTTTGCAAGCGCATTTATTAGCAGAGGGTTCACTATTGTTCTTTTCTTATCGAGAATAATTGCCAACGGCTGTCAGTCGCTGCTTGTTTTTGGCCATAGTTTTCACCACGTTTGAACAGGTAGATTACGGTTTTTTGAGTGAGTTAATCAGCAAAAACTGTATGAAGGTATTCTTAATATACTGGAAAGAATCGCTACGTCCACCCTGAAAGTAATCTTCAATAAAATTCATTCTATCATTTAATAAAATCGCTATGAAAAAAAATTTATTTTTTAATCTACTCTCGAGCCTCTGTCATATTCTTATTTTTTCTTCTTTTCTGGCTGGATCTTTAGAAGTGTCAGGGCAGTCTTGTCAATTTCAGCAAGGTCAAAATGGGGGAGTGGGGCTTCCTGTTGTTAGCCCGGTTCAATTTGAAAGAGGAAATTCCAATGCAGCAAAATCTCATTTTGCTGAGGGCTTTTCTGTTCCGTATCGGATTGAGTTTACGACATTAGCATCTGGTCAGCAGTACAAGGTTCGGATCTCCTTTGATGTAAAAAAGAATGGGAAAGTTGCTTTTGATTACATCACAGGATTTCAAAACTTACAATTACACCGTTCAAGACCTGCAGAATTAGTCGATCCATTAGCAGGTACATCGCTAGCTTCAGTTGTTGGAATCGGATCTTCTTTTTTAGCAATACCGGCACCCACATACACAACTAACAGTAGTTTTAATGCAACGGCCAGTACTAGTTTCTCTCAGTTGAAAACGGCTTCAGGATTGAATCCTGAAACAACATTACCCGCCTCTAGTTATAACGCGTCTTTGCGCAATAAAGGAAATATGGTGATGTGGAATGGAACACTCAATAGTATCCAATATGTAGGTGGACTCGATGTTTCTCCTTCTACAGTATCCGTGTCAATGGATGTTGTTTTTACAAAGGCAAATAATTCGAATTCAGTTGTGCTGGCATGGGGAGGGCATATCGCGTCTCTCCAGGACTGGGGTCAAGGAAATTCTGCCTCTTCGATACCTGGTTCTCCCTATCATATGTTTGTTGAAACGGTTGTTAAAACAAGTAATAATGATGTTATATGTAATGGTAACATGGATTGCCAAATTGCTGCAGATGCAGTCACTCCTGCTCCTATTTGTTCCATAACTGG
>DDPN01000028.1 GCA_002342205.1 Chitinophagaceae bacterium UBA2467
CTAAATGGTTCGGGTAATAAAGGGATGAATAAAGTGTATTGGGGATTAGATCAAAACCCACCTAAGGTAGCTGTGGGTGGCTTCACAGCTCAATCCACTGTGTTTTTTGCGTCAGTGATTGGTCCGCGTGCTCCAATAGGAACTTATAAGGCTGTTTTGACAGTCGGGGATGTTAAAAAGGAGCAGCCCGTACAGCTTCTAGAAAACCCAAGTGCTGGTTTTTCTGCCACACAAATTCAACTATTACATACGCAGGCGATGCGTTTATTTAAACTGGAGGAAGAACTATTTTATTTAAGTGATTCTTTGGACAAGAAAATTTCTTCATTAAAGAAAAACACTTCTCGCAATGCCAAAGAAGATAGTCAACTCCAGGAATTAGAAAAATTCAGAGCTGAAATTATTGAGACCAATCGAAAGACGGTATTCTTTGATGAATTTAAATATCGTCGCAGGCTCAGTGATGTATATGTAGCAATTTGTACTGCACTAGAACCATTCTCCGCTTCTAAAATTGGAGCAATTGAGGCGTTAGAGAAAGAGTTTGGAGAATTACAGATACGATTTAAACAGCTGCTGTAACAGCAATTGATTGTTTAATCTCTGCTAAGGCTGCGTCCCAAAGTGCTATTCTTGACTGGAGTGCTTTGGACGCAGCTTCAATGGCAGATTGCCATTTTGCTTCGTCATTTCCGCAAAGCTCTTGAGTCATTTCTATAGCCAGATGTGAGTGGTGGCCTCCGTCTACTTCAATATGTCTCTCTATGTAATATTTAGCAAGATCAATTGAATGTCCACCACTGGGTTGGATTTTCTCCAATATACTTGCAAACATTTCAGGGATTAAATCTTCTCTTCCAAATGTAAACACAGCAGCCAAGATATGCGGCTGATTTTGATCAATCAGCTCAAACGTATGTTTGGCAAACAATTTTGCAGCAGTAGGAAGTTGTGAAGCTGCAATTGCATCAGAAACGGGCGTGCCACTTTTTAGTTCTTGTACTAATTTTAGAATAGGGTTGCTATTAGCACCTGCTTGTTGCATCGCAGTTAAGTATAGCTCAAAATGACTAATCCGCTTGCCTTCTTGATCAACATCTGATTCTTCTCCTGTAACTATTTCATTGATAAGAAAACGCGTATTCGCGCTCCCTATAGGAATCCACGGGGTGGTGACACAGGTAAGATTACGTTGTAGCGACTTTAGTAAAGACATAAAATCCCAGACCGCAACTACATGGTACTGCATGAAAATTCGGATAGCTTCTATCGTATCGATAGTAGCGTACAATTCGTGTTCAACAATTTGCTTTTGAAGAGGGGCGAGGGTTTGACGAATTCTCTCTATACTCATACACAATTAACAAAGATGGTGCTGAGAAAGTTTGAAGTTTCAGTCAAATTTTTTGGACTAAAGCGAATACATGACTCTCACGCCCATGTTCATTTGAAATCGCCATTGTTGGGAATTGACCAACCATGCTGGATCGGGGCTGAACATAATTTTGCATTTAGGTCTCACACTCTCCACCAACGCGGGGTTTACTACTGATGTGTAATTGGTAAATAGTGTTTTAGCGCCCAGACCCATAAAAAAATCGAAAGAAAAATGATTTCTTAATCGCACCACTCCTCCCATTTGTGCGGTTATTGTTGCAAATGGCGATTTAATCACTGCGCTAGAATAGTGTATGCTACTGTCGCTATAGAATTTTTTTTCATAGTAGGACCCCGAACTCGTTGTCGCCCATTGTCTGTGTGCATAGGATAATTGAACTCCACAATATCCAACTGCTGAAGATTCCATTGAGGTGAAAAAATACCTTAATTCTGGCTTGATTCTAAGGTATTGACTATTGATAGTAGCAGTGTTATCAGGTTTTCCGACTGACTTAGTTAGCTCAGTTAATAATTGGAGTTTGGAGTCTAAGCGATAGGCAGCTCCTACTTGTACGCCATATCGGATGTCAGGTACTAGTACGACCGCAGGCGTGTAAGTCAAAGACCATATCGAAGATTGTGCGGATAAAATCTTGACTGTGAGTAATAGTAGTATGAGTGGGAGCTTTTTCATTTAAAAACAGCTAGTAAAATTCTTTCCTTTCCAGGTTTTGATGGAATTGTAAGGGTTTGCCCATTAAAATAAATCTTCAGTAATTGATTTTGATCTGCTTGTAAATTTAGGTCTATTCCTGCAATAAAAGGGGTGGCATTGAACTGCTTGATCGACTGCCCAGAACTTACCTTATCACCGTCCTCATAGATAAAACTAGTAATCGCAGTTTTAGAGGCGGGTGTAAGCTCGGGTGAACAAATGGATACTCCATTTACGGAAACAGAATCACGGCCGCTTATCATCGCCTGCGTAGCAGAATAGACAACAAGTACGGATTGATCTTCTTTTCTAGGAATTTGATTCAGAAGTGCGCTAATCATATTGCCTTTTGGAAACCCACGTAGATAAACGAGTGGATCAGCATGCGTGAAAGCAGGGAAGAAATAAGAGATAGTACGTTGCGTTGAATCGGCCGCAATCAGCTCAAATTCATAGGGTATTCCCTTTGAAAGGGTGATGGGCTCCCAATTTCCATTTTTATCAGTATTTATTTTTGTAGCGGTAGACTTTCTATCACCAGTGATCTTGTCTAAACTATAAACATTTATTAAAGCACCGCTCATTGGTAGATTGTCTCCAAGTGTAACGGCTCTTCCTGCTAATTTTATTTTTCTTTTTGTTGAAGTGTGGGGTTTGCTAGTATTTTTTTCTTGAATGAAATTCAGCATCGTTGTAAGTGATTTTTCAGTAGTAGCAACTTGGTAATGATCTTCCTCAATTAGTTTTAGGTTTTGAGCTCCTTCAACAGGTCCCCCGTTTGTGCCTGCTACTTTATCACCCTCGGAATAAATATTTAGGCATTTACTATTGGGAAACCAAGCGTATTCTGACGACCATTTTCGGCTGCCTATTTGTACATAGTGTGCGATTTTTTTTGCTCGCGTGCTATCCCGTAAATAATTTCTTGCAACGCCCCCACCTGCTGAATGTCCTACTAGATCTACTTGGCTTGCACCCGTGTTAGCAAGGGTCTGTTCAATAACAATATTTAATAAGCTATCAGTGCGCCGCATATTTCCACCCAAACTGTTCCAATCAAATGCAACTAAATAATTTTCGCAGTAGCCTGCTTTTTTAAAATAGTAAACGGCATTTGACCAAGTATCGCCCGATGCTAAAAAGCCGTGAATGAAAATTACAGGTCTATAGCTCTTAGTACACTGGGCCGATATTAAATATGAATGTGCAAATAATATGACTACTAACAATAATCTCATTTGAGTATAGAACTTACTTTAGGAAAAAATAATACTCAAACACGATACGTATCTGGCCTCCATTGCTGAATAGCTTTTTTGATTTCACTGGAGCGAAGTTTTTCAGTACTTGCCCTTTTGGCTAGCTCGGGAAACTCTGCATCACTCGCAAATCGAAGTGCCACAATTTGTCCGATTCGTAACTGAGGGTCAAGCGGTTTTCCAGTCAGGACAAAGTGTCTAAAATTTTCTTCGTTCCGAATAACCCGGTCTTGCACTTTGAGTGAATACATTCTTGCAATTCCTGCAATACAGAAAAGCAGAAAAAAGGCAATAGTTAAAAGAATTGATGTGATTAGGTTTTCGGTCGAAGTGTTTAGCAACCCAATCGCTGCTAGCACTAGGCCAACTAATGATAGGGGGAGTATTAGGTAATGGAAAAAGGGATGGAAACGCTTATGATTTGAAAAGTTTTGATGGTTCATATAAAATGCTTTTATCAAAGATACGTTTGGTTGATCCATGTTAGAAGGGGTCATTTTAAGTAACATATTATTTGCACATGATCTTATATTTCCTGCAAAAATTCCTATCTTTCTGAGGGTAAATTTCATTCTGTAAATTCTATAAGTCTTGTCAATGTCAAAAGAGAAATCTTATATCAAAAGGCGTTCGTTTCTTAAAGTCACTGCCCTTGCGGGGGGAGGGTTGGCAATCAATTTTTCTTGGTTGCCGGCTTTTGGACAAATAGGTAATGCCGATCAGCGCGGGTTGCCAGATGATTGGGTTGAAATCAATGGGTTTATAAAAATTACACCGGACAATATCATTAAGATATTAAACCCTAATCCTGACTTTGGACAAAACGTGATGACCTCACTTCCTATGATTGTAGCGGAAGAACTCGATGCAAACTGGGAAAAGGTGGTAGTAGAGATGGCGCCGCATAATAATAAGTTAGGTCCACAGTTTACGGGAGGTAGTAACTCAATTAGAATGTATTGGAAGCCTTTACGTGAAGCGGGTGCAAAGGCTCGTTATATGTTAATGCAGGCCGCAGCGGAAACGTGGAAAGTGCCCATTGAAGAAATAACAACTAATGCTTCGATGATTTATCATAAGAAAAGTGGTAAGTCGGGCACATACGGAAGTTTTGCATCAATGGCCGCAACATTACCAGTTCCAAAAGCAGTGAAGTTGAAGAATGTAAATGATTTTAAGATTGTTGGACACTCGCAGCAAAATGTCGAAGGATTAAAAATTGTAACAGGCACTTCTCTTTTTGGTTTGGATTATAAACAAAAGGGGATGCTCATAGCAATGATTGAACATCCCCCTGCATTTGGCATGAAGCTTGAGTCTTATGATGCTTCTGAAACATTAAAAATGCCGGGTATCAAGGATGTTTTTACATTGAAATTGTATGATGACAATTTTGAGCAAGGAAGTTTTGATACAAGGACGTTTAATGATTTGCTGGTTGTAGTAGGAAATACAACTTGGGAAGTAATGAATGCCCGGAAAAAATTAAAGGTCAACTGGCAACCTGCAGGGGATAGAAAAGATTACATGGCCGGAAGAGGCAGCAAGTCAGAAGTGATAGTACCCGGTAACCTTGAGTCTACTTCCCGGCAACTTGAAATGATGAAGGAGATGGCTGCAAAGCCAGCTCAATTACTACGCAAGGATGGGGATCCTGAAGCTGCCTTCAAAAATGCTGCACAGATTATTGAGCGTACGTACACCGCTCCTTTTTTAGCCCATAACTGCATGGAGCCAATGAATTTTTTTGCCCATGTTACCGATGAAAAAGCGTTGTTAGTTGGACCGCTACAAGCGCCGGGCTGGATACAACCTACCTTGGCCAAGCTCTTAAAAATGCCCACCGAGAAAATTGAAATTCAAATGACCCGGATGGGTGGTGGTTTTGGTCGTAGGGCCTATGGTCATTATCTCTCTGAGGTAGCGTTGATCTCTAAAAAAATGCAAGCGCCTGTAAAATTGGTCTACACGCGTGAAGATGATATGACCTATGGCATTTATCGTCCAATGTATACTGCCACGTATCGCGCTGCATTAGATGCGAATAAAAATCTGATTGGTTTTCATGTAAAGGGAGGAGGAATTCCTGAGCATCCCATACATGCAAATAGATTTCCTGCGGGCGCTGTTGAAAACTATCTGGCAGAGGGTTGGCAAATTCCTTCGAATATTACAATCGGAGCATTCAGAGCTCCACGCTCTAATTTTAATGCAGCGGCAGAGCAATCATTTCTTGATGAATTGGCAGAGGCAATGGGTAAAGACCCCATTGATTTTCGATTAGAGCTCTTGAAGAAGGCAAAAGAAAATCCTGTAGGTAAGAATAACGAATATGATGCAGAACGTTATGCGGGTGTTCTGCAGTTGCTTAAAGAAAAATCAGGA
>DDPN01000009.1 GCA_002342205.1 Chitinophagaceae bacterium UBA2467
TGACTTAGAAATCGATAGGGACGTAAAAATGAAGATTTATTATTAGTATCATGAATATATACCCCATAAGGAGAAGAGAATTCTAATTTTAAAATACCAAGTGCATTATCACATCCTGTCGACTGACGTAATGTGTAAGGGAAAAAGCTACTATTCAATCTTTTCCAATTTATAGTATCAGCATTGAGAACTTGTCCCCTCTTGTCGATAACCTGCATATTTTGCTGTTGGAGCCATGATCGATTACGCTTTATTTTTGGCAAAAATTCTTCAGTTGCGATACTCAGCGGAACGTGCCAATAGGGATACAAAACAAGTTGATCAGTCCATGAGGCAAAAAAAGGAGTCGGTGTAGAAGGCTTGCCAACTACTGCTCTCATCGCAAGCGAATCAACACCCTTTACAACATACCTTAATTCAGCACTGCCAATATCAACAATCAGGTATCGAGGTATATCTAATTGATCAATCCATCTATAAACTGACAATGCATGTTTTAGCCACTTTAAAGTATCGCTACTAGCCTTCGATAAATGGTGGTTAGACAATCGTAAGCGGTATTGATACTCATTATAAATTATTTTAGTGTTATTACCCATCGGGCGAATGAACGTTGAAAAAACAGATAAAAGATCGGGCGCAGTGCGGACTAATGCCAGCTCCTCTCGAATAACGCGCAATTTTTTATCAATTATTGGCTTTGAAACCGCATCAAACGTGAACCAGGGCTTAATTGGAGCACCCTTTATTAGACTTTCGGCAATCAGTAAAGCCACTTTAAAATAAATAGACTGGGTCCATTCTGATGAATCAGTCGATAATGAATGCTTCATTTCAGAAATAGCATAAGGTTGCTGAATTAACCCTTGATCATAATAGTGCTGCGCTAACTCTATTACTTTCTCTTTTAATCTTAAATCCTGGGAAAAAACAAACAATGGAAGTAGAGCGTAAAAAAGAATTAATACAACTTTATTTTTCATAGGCCGAAAAAATACGTTCAATAAATTGCATAACTGACTTTGTTGACCAACCTTGCATCCGACCTCGCTGTATGACTACACTATTATCAGCTGATTTATTCAAATAATAATAAAATACAAATGGAGAGGCAGGATTAGACCATCCCATTATTTTACCAAACCTAAGGTCATTAAAAACAATAGTATCCCTGATGTATTTCAATGCAAAATATCCCTTAGAAAATCTTATTAAATGAGGTATCGACTCCGTACTTTTTGCTAGCGGTAATAATTTTCTTTGTTGCAGAACAGCATAGAAAGCAATTGAATCTGAGTGATCAAAAACAGAATAATAACCCACCTGAAACGACTCCTCTCTTTTGATTACCACATACCATAACCAGGGATTAAAAGGAGTTGGCGTTGAAAAATAAGATTCACTTTTCTCAACTTTTCTGTTCAAGTTATTGACCACTACAGTATTAACCTGCCACTTTAAAATTAAAACATACAATAAATAAAGACTACTCAACACCAATGCAATTTTTGAAAAAGTCTGTCGAGATTTTATCTGCATCTTCCCAAATAATAAGAGAGAAAATGCTATTAAAAGTGGGATAGTAAAAAAAGGATCTGCCACAAAAAGAACATTAAATGCGAAACGGGTGTGACTAAAAGGTTCTAACCATGCTGTTCCATAAACGTTCATGGCATCAATTAAAACATGGATAAGTAATTCAATAAATGAAAAAAACAGCCAGCCCCTACTAGACAAACCAGCACACCACCCTACTCTTTTAGTTAGTGTAGCCAAAAAAAAGGACAAAAGAATGACAAATAAAAATGAGTGTGTAAATCCCCTGTGCGCTAACAAGTCTTCCGCAGGACTCAACCAAAAACCCGCTATAAAATCTAAATCTGGTATCGTTTGAAATAGGGCTCCTGCCAACCAAGATTTTTTGCCTAATTTCTTTCCTGCAATAACCTCGCCTACGCAAGCCCCTAAAACAATATGTGTTAACGAGTCCATTATAATTAAATTGGATCTACATCAGCAATGACGTTTACCCCATAAAACTTTTTTTGCTGCCGTAAAAAGAGAATAGCTTGTTTTATGTCTAGCTTGCATTGCGCAAGAAGAGAGGGTTTCCTGGGCAATTTGAATAGAATCTCCATTCGATACTGATTTCGAACGCGAAAAATTATGGAGGGAGCAGGCCCTATCATATACTTTTTGTAATTAGCGCTTAGTAATTTTAGAAGCGCAAGACTAGCAACCCTAGAAACAGATTCTTCTTTGTGCCGCACACTTACTGTAATCAACTTACTAAATGGAGGATAAAAGAATGTCTCACGTTGCAATAGTTCCTCTTTAAAAAAAGAATCATAATCATGATTTTGTAAAAACTCAAATAAAGGCTGCTTAGGATTATACGTCTGAATAACTACTCGCCCTTTCTTTTGCCTACGTCCCGCACGTCCACTTACCTGCTCAATTAATTGAAACGCACGTTCATGTACCCTAAAATCGGCAAATTGCAAAAGCCCGTCTGCATCTAATACGCCAACCACATCTACTTTTGCTACATCTAATCCCTTCACTACCATTTGCGTCCCAATTAAAATATCAATTTCGCCCGACTCAAATGCTTGCACCAATTTATCGTGCGCATTTTTACCTCGTATCGTGTCAATATCCATTCTGGCTACACGCGCAGTTGGGAAAAGATCAGCTAATGTCTCTTCCACAAGCTCTGTACCAAAGTTTTTCTGCGCAAACTTTTCTTTACCACAGGAGCCGCAACGAAACTGAGTCGAGTACCGACTTCCACAATAATGACATAGTAGTTGCTTGTCTCGCTTATGATAAGTGAGAGAAATATCACAATGTAAACAGCGAGGCACCCATCCACATTGTATACAAACTTGATAAGGGATATACCCTCTACGGTTTTGAAATAAAATCACCTGACGTTTCTCATCGAGAGTCTTCTGAATAGCCTCTTTCAACGGAGCAGTTAAAATCAAATTTTCCTTTTTATCTTTTCCCACATTTTTTCTGTCTATCAGATCTACCGAAGGAACAGCCACTGCACCAAATCGTTCCGTCAAAGTAACAAGCCCATACTTTTGATCTATTGCATTTTTATACGTTTCGAGTGATGGCGTTGCACTTCCTAACAATACTTTTGCTTTGAACAGCGTTGCTAAGTATATGGCTGCATCTCGCCCATTATAACGAGGGGCAGGATCTTGTTGTTTAAATGAAGTTTCGTGCTCTTCATCGCAAATAATCAAACCTAACGATGTAAAAGGCAAAAAGACAGCGGATCGGGCACCCAGGATAATTTTATATTCGCCAGCCAAAACACGATTCCAAATTTCCACCCTTTCATTTGCAGAAAATTTAGAATGGTAGACCCCCACATGGCCTCCAAAATGGTGTTGTAATCGACGTATTATTTGAGAAGTCAATGCAATCTCTGGCAGTAAATACAAAACCTGTTTACCTTTTTGAATTGCCGATGCAATCAGCTCAATATAAATATTAGTTTTACCACTAGCCGTAATACCATGAAGTAGGCAGACATCTCTTTTTTCAAAAACAGAATCAATTTTGTTATAAGCACTTCGCTGAGCAGCAGATAAATCAAAGTCGATAGAAACAAACGGAGACAGCTCTTCAATTCTATTAACTTCTCTTTCCTGAACGCTAAAAACCTCTTTATTTACCAAAGCTTTTACAATAGAAACACTTTCACCAGAAGACTTTAGTAACTGTCGCAGAGATATCGCCGGATCATTTTTACTGATTGATGCAAAGTGTAAAATTAGATTGAGCTGTCGTTCGGTTCCCTTCCAATTATTCACTAAAATTTCTAAATCTTTCTCACTTGAATAACGGGAAGAAAAAGTCAAGTAATTTTCTTTACGAGGCTTATAACGCTCCACCAAAGATTCATGTATCAGACATAGACCTTGAGATAATAATTTCTCAATCACTGGATAAATATGTTGCTTATTCAGCACTAGTTGCACTTCGCTAATCTGTAACTTTTTTCGTAAGAATAAAGCCTCCGCAACCAAATATTCATCAGTAGACAAATGAGAAAAATCATCGCTTGCATCTTCATTCCAAACTAATTCTGTATCACTAGTTAAACGAAAATTAGCCGGTAATGCTGCCGCCATCACCTCACCTTGGGAGCACAAATAATAATCTGACATCCACTCCCAAAATGCAAATTGCTCAGAAAAAACAATAGGCACCGAGTCTAAAACCTGTAAAATCGGCTTGAGTGCTCTTGCCGGACTAGTTGATGAATAAATTTTTTTTACCAGCCCAGCGTACCTTTTTCTTTTTCCAAGATTCACCTCAACCCTGCAACCTACTTTAACTTGATGTACTAAGTCATCAGGGATTGACCAGGTATAGAGAGTCGGTAAAGCGGCGGGAATTAATATATCTGCAAAAAAAACGATTTGCTTAGTTGAAGCGGGCATGTTAAGTCTAATTTACCAAACTATCGGGAACTGTCAGCTAACCTTTTATCCAAGGAGCCTGATACTCGATTAATTTTCTTTCCATCAGCTCCATGACCCGTTTCTTTAAAATGGGGATATCCTCCAATGTGTACCCCTCAACAGATATCTCTTCGAGATAGACTGACCTACTAAGGCCTGGGGACAATGAAAACGGATGTCGGTAATGCATGAGTTTGTATCCATCCAAAAATAAAAGAGGCTTTATAGGCGTACCCGTTTCGATTGCTATCCTAAAAGCACCATCATAAAACGATTTAAGAGGAGATGAAGTCATATTAAAAGTGCCTTCCGGAAATACAAAAATGGAAATTCCTCTTTGCAGCAACTCTTTTAATTTACTAACGCTTTCAGCCCTATTTTTTGGATCACTTCGATCAACTGTTACAATCGCGTTGCGATAAATAAACCCAAATATGGGAATAGCAGCGGTCTCTGCTCTACCCAAGGGACGAAAATGTTGACGAATAGTTTTTACCAAAATAACCGCATCGAAGTATGAAATATGATTGGCAATAAAAACAGTTGGGCGGCTTGGGTCATGCGGAGCCTCAAAGTAGTTTTTATGTCGCATGAATACAAGAGGCATCCAGCAATCTGCCCAAAACATACAAAGCCGCATCATTCGATTTGCTCCATGGAATCGTCCTCCCCAAGAAAAAATCACAAAAAAAGGGAGTATAGCAAACATTATTGCAATAAAAATCAGCAAAGCGTATAACACATAAAGCCAGCGAAAGGGAGTAAATAGGGTTTTCATAGACACAGACGTTAAAATTAGTACAAGGAACCGGTATGGCAAGGAATTGGTAAATTTGCACCCCATGTCAAAAGCCACTTCTATCGCTTTTCATACGCTGGGATGTAAACTGAATTTTTCTGAAACATCTGCCTTGGCAAGCCAACTTAACAAAGAGGGCTATGAACAAAGAGATTTTGAAGAAAAAGCAGACATCTATGTTATCAATACTTGCTCCGTGACGGATAATGCTGACAAGGAATGTCGTCAATTAGTAAGAAGAGTGCAGCGAAAATCACCAGAAAGTCTGGTTGTGGTCACAGGATGTTATGCGCAACTTAAACCAAACGAAATCGCTTCTATTCCTGGAGTAGACCTAGTATTGGGAGCCAGTGCAAAATTTGACCTTTCCTCACATTTACAGACCTTAAAAAAAGGAGACCAGACAAAGATCTGTAGTTGTGACATTGAAGAAGTTTCCAACTTTAATGCATCCTGGTCTGCTGAGCATCGTACAAGGACGTTTTTAAAAGTACAGGATGGGTGCGATTATAATTGCTCTTTTTGCACGATCCCATTAGCTAGAGGTAAAAGCAGAAGCGATTCAATTAAAAACGTAGTAGAGAATGTAAAAGAAATCGCAAAGGCCGGGTCCAAAGAAATCATTTTCACGGGTGTTAATTTGGGAGATTTTGGCGAAAATGGCGAGGATTTTTATCAACTCATTCAAGCTGTAGATGCACTTCAGTTAAACATTAGATATCGAATATCCTCTATCGAGCCCAACCTACTCACTGACGAAATAATACAATTTGTTGCGCAAAGCAAACAATTTATGCCTCACTTTCATATTCCACTACAAAGTGGAAGCGACAAGATTCTTGGTCGAATGCGTAGGCGTTACAAAAGAGATTTATATCGAAAGCGAATTTCACTGATCAAAGAGCTTATTCCAGATGCATGCATTGGTGTAGATGTCATAGTTGGCTTTCCTGGAGAAACAGATGATGACTTTATGGAGACTTACAATTTTCTTGCATCTCTTCCCGTATCCTATTTTCACGTATTCACCTATTCCGAGCGAGAAAATACATTAGCTGCAGAAATGGAAAATGAAGTACCCATTCATAGTAGACATGTTCGCAACAAGAGATTACGGGCCCTTTCCTATGAAAAACAAATGAAGTTTGAAGAAGAACAAAGAGGAAAACTGAGACCCGTTTTGTTTGAAAAACAAGAGAAAGGAGATTTGATGGAAGGATATTCAGATAACTATATCAGAATTACTACTCCCTATCGTAATGAGTGGGTAAATCAAGTTATTGAATGGAGAGTGTAAACAATTAAAATTACCTTTACAATCCCTCTGGAACGTTAGCTCAGTTGGTTTAGAGCACTACTTTGACAGAGTAGGGGTCACTGGTTCGAGTCCAGTACGTTCCACTTTCCTTACCACATTTTCTTGAAAGATTCTTTACTCACCAAAGGAGATACTTCTTAAAATAAAAAAAGAGGTCACTTTAGTAACCCCTTGATTTTCACTGTGGGAGCTGACGGGTTCGAACCGCCGACCCTCTGCTTGTAAGGCAGATGCTCTAAACCAGCTGAGCTAAGCTCCCAGAGAAGGGTGCAAAGATAGGAGCTGGCATTGATTTTACAAAACAGAAAACAAAATCTGGCACTTAAATATTGTGACAAGGAGTAATAGGACCTCATTGTCATGCTTATAAAACAGGGTATTTTTGTGCCCCATGGAATTGAATAAAAGTTTTAATCATAGTCAGGCTGAACAAAAGTGGTATAAACACTGGAACGAAAAAGGTTATTTTCATTCAGAGCCGGATAGCAGAGAACCCTATACAATTGTAATCCCGCCCCCCAATGTGACGGGTGTGCTTCACATGGGCCACTGCCTGAATAATACTATTCAGGATGTGCTGATCCGTAGAGCCCGTATGCAAGGAAAAAATGCGTGTTGGGTTCCAGGGACTGACCATGCTTCCATAGCCACAGAGGCTAAAGTAGTTCAATTGCTTCGCGAAAAAGGAATTGCAAAATCTTCGCTTAGTAGAGACGCCTTTCTTTCGCATGCATGGGAGTGGAAAGAAAAATATGGAGGCATCATTTTGGAGCAGTTAAAAAAAATGGGATGTAGCCTGGATTGGGAGAGAACGCATTTTACCATGGACCCCTCCTATTACCAGACAGTCATCAATGTTTTTATTGACCTCTATGAAAAAGGATATATCTACCGGGGTAAACGGATGATTAATTGGGACCCTCGTGCAAAAACAGCATTGAGCGATGAGGAAGTAATTCGAAAAGAAACAAAACAAAAGTTATACCACCTACGCTATAAAATTGATGAGCCGGGAGATTCGCATATTATTATCGCTACCGTAAGACCTGAAACAATAATGGGCGACACGGCTATTTGTGTGCACCCCAATGATGAACGCTATAAAAATTTGCACGGGAAATTCGCTTTTGTTCCATTGATTAACAGAAGAATTCCGATTATAACTGATGAGTATGTGAGCATGGATTTTGGTACAGGCGCGCTTAAAGTAACTCCGGCACATGATCAAAACGACTACCAACTAGGACAGAAACACAACCTACAAGTAGTGGATGTTTTTAATGACGATGGCACTATGAGCGAGGAAGCGCAACTCTACATAGGGAAGGATCGATTTGAAGTGCGAAAATTAATCAGTCAGGAGTTAGACGAAAAAGGTTTTCTAGTTAAAACAGAAGAGTATACCAGCGAGGTTGGATATAGTGAACGCACAGATGTTGTCGTGGAACCCCGCCTTTCTCTACAATGGTGGGTCGACATGAAAAAAATAAGCGGCCCTGCACTTTCTGCCGTAGAAAAAGAGGAAATAAAATTCTATCCAGCCAAATTCAAGAATCTGTATCGACACTGGATGGAGAACATAAAAGACTGGTGCATCTCTCGTCAATTATGGTGGGGACATAGAATCCCCGCATGGTATGACACAAAAGGCAATATGGTGGTAGCCGCCGATTTGAAATCGGCTCAGGCAAGCTATCAAAAAAAATACGGGACAACGCCGGATACATTGACACAGGACGAAGATTGTCTGGACACTTGGTTTTCATCCTGGCTATGGCCATTTGAAGTTTTTGAAGGATTAAGCAACCCCGGTAACAAAGCTGCCAGCTACTACTACCCTACCAATACCTTAGTTACTGCACCAGAGATTATTTTCTTTTGGGTAGCCCGCATGATCATGGCTGGTTATGAGTTTCAAGGGAAGGCTCCATTCAAGGAAGTTTATTTTACAGGTATCGTACGCGATAAGCAGGGAAGAAAGATGAGCAAGAGCCTTGGAAACTCTCCAGACCTACTTGCGCTGATAGACAAATATGGTGCAGATGCTGTACGGTTTGGTATTCTTATTTCTTCGCCAGCCGGCAATGACTTGTTATGGGACGAA